>JBEBJC010000626.1:0-5216 GCA_040080105.1 Myxococcota bacterium | reverse complement strand
GTGGGGTGGGCCGCGTGGCTCGCCGACGACGACCCGAACCGCGGCCGCCGCGCCGCCGCGCGGTGCGCCGAGGCGTCGGTCCGCCTGCGGGCCGCGGTGCGGATGGTGCGGGCGGCGCGCCCCGCAGTGACCGCGGACCACCACGAGGAGCTCGTGGCCGCCGGGAGCGCCCTGTACCGCGAGATCGGGGCGCTCGGCTGGCCGGAGACCCGCCTGGTGACAGCGCTGCTCGACCAGCTCCAGGCGCGGTCGTCCGACGCGCTCGCCCGCGGTCGGCGCTCCCGCGCGGCGGTCGAGGCGCTCGACCGGGTGCTCGAGCGCGCCGACGAGGACGCGATGGCCGGGTTGATCCGCGACCCGATCCAGCTCGGGTTGCTCCCGATCGACGAGCTGAAGCGGATGCACCGCGATCTGCTCGGGCAGCTCCGGTTCGCCGACGCCGAGGCCCTGCGCCGGGCGGTGGCCGAGCGGGTGGCCCTGCCGCACCGCATCGTGCACCTGACCCCGCTGTTCGGCGCGGTCGCGGGCGGCACGTTCCTGGTGCTCGACATCGCCGACGCGTGGCTCGCGCTGGTGGGTGCCCACGCGTGGGCCCAGGTCGGCGCGACGGTGGTGCTCGCGCTCGGCGGCAGCTACCTGCTGCTGGTCGACGACCTCGCGCCGCGGGTGACCACGCCCGGCCTCGGGCGCCTCGCGCGGTGGCGGCTGCTCGCGGTGCGGACCCTGCCGACCTTCGCCCAGGCAGCCGCGGTGAGCGTGGGCACGAGCGCGGTCGTGATGGCGACCCTCGGCCGTCTCGGTCCCACCGCCGAGTCCGCCTCCACCCTCGGGCTGTGGAGCGCGCTCGCGCTGTTCCTCGGGGTGTTCATCGGGCTCGTGTCGCAAGGGCAGTCGGCGACCCGCTCCGGCCCCGACGACCGCTGAGCCCGGCCTCGTGCGTGCCGTGCGCCCCTGCGTTGGCGCGGCGATCGTGCAGTCATCGAGGTCATGGGCGCCGGTCAGGCACTTCCCGAGTCGTCGTCGATGGGTCGCCATGCACCTGATGGTGGACCTCTGGAGGGCGAGGCGAGTCCGCGCCTTCGAATCGACCGTCCTTCATCCGCCGCAGCGTGTCGAAACCCGCGATCATCCGTTCGTCGTGGGTCACGACGATCACCGCAGCGCCTCGCTCCTTCGCGATCTTCTTCAGCAACCCGACCACCTTGAACCCGCGCTCGGTGTCGAGCGACGCGGTCGGCTCGTCGGCGAGGATCAGCTTGGCGTCGTTGGCCAGCGATCTCGCGATCGCGACCCGCTGGCGCTCGCCGCCCGAAAGCTGCGGCACGAGCGCATCCGCCCGATCCCCGACCTCGAGGTAGTCGAGCAGGTCTGTGGCCTTCCGTCGCGCCTCTCGCCCGGCGACCCCGGCGATCTCCATCGCGAGCACGACGTTGTCTCGCGCGGTCAGGAAGGGGACGAGGTTGGCGCCTTGGAAGACGAAGCCGATGTTCTGGCGGCGGAACCGCCGGGCATCGACACCCCGCACGAACCCGTTCCGGCAGATCTCCTGGCCGTTGACCGCGATGAGGCCGGCGGAGGGCTCCAAGATCATGCTGACGCACAACAGCAGGGTGGTCTTGCCCGATCCGCTCGGACCGAGCAGCCCCATCAGCTCGCCCGACCTCAGCGAGACATCGACGCCGTCGAGCGCCACCACCGACTGCTCGCCGGTGCCGAACACCATCCGGACCCCTTCTACCCGCAAGACCTCCACCTCAGCCTCCCAGCGCGACGGACGGGTGGGTGGAGAGCGCCCTCCAGATCCCGACGAAGCTGGCGAGGACACCCCCGATCAACATGATCCCGAACGTGGTCGCGGTGTCCGAGGGCAGCAGCACGAGCGTGCGGGGGAACCGGTCGAGGTTCGCCAGGAGCACCGCGTAGCCGAAGGCGAAGCCCGCGACGGTGAGGAACAGCGACTGCTCCATGATCATCCGGATGATGACCGAGTTCGGCGCCCCCATGAGCTTCAGGGTCGCGATCACCTTCACCTTCTCCATGGTCAGCACGTACACGATGAGCGCGATGATCACGATCGAGACGAACATCAGCAGCCCACGGAACATCCCGAGCAGGGCCGTCATCTTCTGCAGGCGACCGCGGATCATCAGGTCTCGCTCCTCGGCGGTGGTGAAGACCTCGAAGTACAGCCAGGTCTCGATGTGGGTCGCCACGTCTGCCGGTCTCGCGCCGTCGGGGGCGGTCATCGCCAACAGCTTTTCGGCCTGGTCCCTCGGGTACCCGCGCGCCTCGTACGCGCGCAACGAGGCTGCGCGCTGCGCCCGGGTCGCCTCGTCGTCCTGCACGTACAGGACGTCCTGCGCGTCGGCGAGGGAGAGGTACAACAGGGGGTTCCCGCCGCTGTCCACGGCTCCGATGGTCTCGCCCACGACCGTGAACGAGTCGCGCCCGAGCTCGATGGTGGAGCCGAGCGTCAAGCCGAGCTTCCGATCGGCGACGACCTCGTAGTGTGGGTCGCGTAGCGTCCGTCCCGCAGAGAGCCGTCCGGGCCCCCCGACGCCCTCGTGCACGTCGTAGCCGATCACGGTGAACTGCTGGCTCCGACCCCCGAGCACCCGCTCGACGGTCTGGGTGATGAACGGACCCGCTCCCTCGACGCCCGGCACCGCGGAGACGCTCCGCCAGGCGTCCTCTGGGATGCGGGACGGCTCGTTGAACGGGCCGCCGCGGCCGCGCTCCACCACCCACAGATCGGCGTCGATGTGGTCGATCATCCACACGCCATCGGAGATGTTTCCGCGGTAGATGCCGTTCATCGTCAGCACGATGGCCTGGAGCAGGCCGACGCCCACGATGGTCGCGGCGAACTTGCCCAGGTGCTGACGCACGTCCTTGACGGCGAGGTCCATGTTCATCCACTCCCTTCGATCGGGCCCAACCGCAGCGCCCCGATGCTCGCGAGGAACTGCGCTAGCAGGATGCCGAGGACGTGGAGGATCGAGACCGCTCCGGCGCGGTGTTCCCCCGACCGGAGGTCGAGGACCTCGGAGGTGGCCGCCGCGGGGACCGGATTCGGCTCGGTGGCAGACGCGAACGCCGACGCGATCGTGACGACGGCAGGTCTCATGGGGTCGTTCATGGCGTCTCTCCTGGTTGGAGTCCGAGAGGGACCTGCTACCTACGCGGCGCTGGGGGCCTCGCGCGCTCCGTTCGGGAAATGCGAGCGCGTGGCCTGCTGGAGGAGGAGGTACTCGCCCAGGTTGTCCATGGTGAGCATCCCGGCGAGTCGCCCGTCGCGCACGACCGGCATCGAGCGACAGCCACAGCCCTGGAGGCGCCGCAGCGCGGTCGACACGGACTCTCCCACCTCCGCGGCGACGTAGCGGCCCTGGCCCTGCATCACCTCGGCGATCCGGCCGTTGGGGCCGCTGGCCGTGAGCCCCCGGACCAGGTCCTCGCGGGTGAGCACCCCGACCACCCGACCGTCGCCCGCGACGACTGGGAAGTCCAGCTGAAAACCTGCCAGCACCGCATCGACGGCTTCCGACAGCGGCGCGTCGGGGGACAGGACCCGCAGGTCGGTCGCCATCACACGCTCGACCCCGATCCCCTCGATCGCTCCCTCGAGCTGCGACGCGGCGGCCTCTCGCTCCGCTCCGATCCACACGAACAGCGCGATGAACACGAGCAACGGCTGCCAGACGAGGCCGATGGCCCCGAGGAGCAGCGCCATGCCTTGCCCCAGCCGCGCGGCGAACTCGGTGGCCCGGGCCCGGTCGATGCGCATCGCGAGTAGCGCCCGCAGCGCTCGCCCGCCGTCCATCGGGAACGCAGGAAGCAGGTTGAACATCGCGAGGGAGACGTTGACCCAGAACAGCCGGGTCAGCAGATCGTCGCCCCACAGGCTCGCATGAGCCAGGGGGGAGGCGCCCAGCATCGCGATCCCACCGAACAGTGCGGCCGCCAGCACCACGTTCACGGCGGGCCCCGCGAGTGCCACGAGAAGCTCCTGCTTGGGATCGTCTGGCATGCGCTCGAGGGTGGCGACCCCTCCGATGGGCCCGGATGCCGAACCGGCGGGCGGTCAGCGAGTGCCCGAGCTCGTGAAGGACCACGACGCCGAACACCGCGAGGATGAACACCAGCTCGGTCAGGGTGGCGCCGAAACTCCCCGACGAGCGCCAGGCGTCGAACGCGACCCAGGCGAGGAGGATCAGGAACGTGGCGTGGATCCGCACGTCGATCCCCCCGACGCGGGCGATCTTCCAGGACCAGCTCATCACGACCTCCCAGATCCACCCGTGCGGGCAGCGTTGTTCACTCTCCGAGGACCGGCCGGAGGCGCTGGCCCGGGCGGAGGGTCTGGGGCTCGAGCACCACCTGGTCTCCCTCCGTCAGCCCCTCGACGACCACCGCGCCCTGACCCATCGCGCGGACGACCACCGGGACCTGTACCGCGTGCCCGTCCCGCGCCACGAGCACGGTGTCCTTGCCGTCCACCTGCACGACCGCGCTGCCCGGGACCACGAGCCCGCGCGCAAGGCCGATCCTGAGGACCACCTGGGCCTCCTCCGCCAGCGTCAGCGGATCGGGCGGCCGATCGAACAATCCCCGGACCGCTTGATCCCGGGTGACCGGGTCGGCCTCGTGGGCGATCCGCGCGACCGAGCCCGTGAGCTCGTCTCCCGAGGCGAGCCGGATCTTGGCCGGCAGCCCGACCGCGACCCGCCCCATCTGGCTCACGTCGACCCGGGTCTCGACGCACACGAGCTCAGCGTCGACCACCCGGAACAACATGGCGCCGGGCGCCACGGTCGTGCCCACTTCCACCTGGCGCTTGGTGACCAGGCCCGCCTGGGGTGAGGTGATCTGGGCGTAGGACTGCAGCGTCTCGGCGAGCCGGGCCTCCTCGGCGAGCCGGCGGGCGTCGGCGCGGCGGGTCTCGAGGGTGGCGATCGCACCCTTCTCGGCGGCCTCCGCGGCCCGGAGCGCGGTCGTCGTGGCCTCCAGGCTCGCGGCGGTGACGTGGCCCGAGGCGGCCAGGTCCTCCTCTCTCGTCAGCACGGTCCTCGCGAGCGCGACATCGGCGCGGGCCCTGTCGAGCGCGGCTTCGGCGACCACGACACCGTGGCGTGCGCTCTCTGCAGCGGCGCGGCTCATGGATGCTCGGCCGGCGAGCTCTCGGTCGTCGAGCGCGGCGAGGAGCTGCCCCGCCT
>JBEBJC010000625.1:0-5217 GCA_040080105.1 Myxococcota bacterium | reverse complement strand
GGGTCGACCACCACCGCGGTGTGCCCCTCGGACGCGGCGACGTGCACCGGCGTCTCGCCGTCCGCGGTCGCCGCGCCCGGGTCCGCGCCGAGGCCGAGCAGGTACCCGACCACCACCGCGTCGCCGGCCGCGGCCGCGAGGTGGATCGCGGCGCGTCCTCCGTCCTCCAGCCGCACGGCGAGCGGCCCGTGGGTCCCGACCAGCGCGCGCAGCCGCCGCAACGACCCGTCCCGCACGGCGGCGACGACCAGCCCGCGGTCGAACGGGCCCGGGACGAACACCCTCAACATGTCGAGTCCTCCAGCGCGCCGACCAGCGCCTCGCCGATCTGCAGCACGTGCGCCGTCACCCCACCACCTCCGCCCCCGCGTCGACCAGCTCCCGCGCGCCCCCGGGGAACAGCTTCGCCACCACCTTCGGCGAGTCCATTCGTTCGTCCTCCCAGGGCGATCTACTCGTAGCAGTACCCCTCGGGTGCGCGGGCGACGCAGGCCAGCACCGCGTCGGTCGGAGGGCCGTGCACCACCCAGCCGCCCTGGTCGTCGCACGCATGCGGGCCCACATCGGTCGGCAGCGGGCAGGTCCAGGTGCCGACTGCGGCGAGCGCGCCGGTCGCGTCGAACAGGTACAGCGACGAGGTGGCGTTCGTGACCGTACACATCCGGGCCTCGAAACCGTCGCAGGCCACGTCTCGAGAGCCGCCGGTGTCCAGCGTGCTGACCTCGCACGCGATCTCGTCGACGCTCGGCGGGCAATCCCCGTGCGCGCAGTAAGCGTCCAGGGGCTCCACACAGTCTTCCGAACGCCCCGCGCACGCCGCCAGCACCGCCCACGCCACCATGCTCCCTCCTGGCGTAGTGTGCCCTGACGCCGAGCGCTCCCGCCGCCCGATACCTTCGGAGGGGCCGTCGACCGGCGCACAGCGGTGGTCGGCGGCCGCGGAGGCGCGCTCGATCTCGATCCGTCTCACGAGTCGGCGGCGTGGACCCAGCTCGCCGGAGAGGACACCGACGGTGACGACGACGCCCAGTGCCTGCCTCGGTCGCCGGCCGGGAGGCGCTCGGGCTGCGGGCCGGCGCAAAACTCGGTGAATGCGGCAGATGGCTGTCCGCCGGCTTCCGGACCGCCGCGCGGCCGAGGACGGTGGACCTTCGCCCGGCGTCATGGCACGCTCCGATCGGGCACGACGGGAGCGGCGATGTGGCTGTTGACCACGGCGATGGCGGCGGAGCCGTCGACCGGAGCTCGGATCGTCACCGGCGGAGGCCTGATCGTCGGCGGCGTCGGGATCGCGGCGATGGGGCTCGGCACCTGGGGCCTCGCGACGTCGCCCGAGCCATACGGCGCGGCGCTGTTCATTGGGTCCGGCGCCACGTTCACCCTGGTCGGGTCGGGCCTGTCGCTCGGAGGGTCGCTCGCCCAGGCCCACCGGGTCGGCGCGTCTCCCACGGCGGGTCGGGTCGGGCTCGGGTTGCTCGGGGGTTCGGTCGCGCTCGGGTGCGTCAGCGCGCTGTCCGGCGACGAGCGAGTGGCGATTCCGGCGGTCGTGGCCGGGGAGGCAACGGCGCTCGGCAGCCTGGTCCTCGCCTCGGTCCAGGGGGCGCAGAACTGGAGGACCTGGACCTTGGTGGTGGTCCCGGACCCGGTCGGCCACGGGGTCCAGCTCGCCGGCGCGTTCTAAGCTCGCGCCGAGCGGTTCAGCAACTCCCACGCGAGGCCCGCGGACGCGAGCTCACCCGCGGTAGCCCGCGAAGCGCCAGTGGGTCCTCTCGCTTCCCATGCCGTCGGGCTGCTGGGAGAGGCGGTCGTGGGACAACGGTGGGCGCTGCACGCCGCGACACAAGCGCTCCACGGCCTCGACACCGTGGGGCGCGATGCGGACGGCGGCGTGGAGGTTGAAGAACCCGGCGGCCGCGGTCCGGAAGCCGGCGGACCTGCTTCTGCCGCATCCACCGAGGTTTGGCGCCGGCCCGCCGCGAGGTGTCGGTTAGGGTCGTGTGGGAGGGAGCGATGACCGGGAGCTGGACCGGCGGGTGCCAGTGCGGCGCCGTCCGATACCGGGTGGACGGGCCCCTGGGCGACGCGAGCTTCTGCCACTGCCGGATGTGCCAGAAGGCGTTCGGCTCGTTCGGGGCCCCGCTCGTGGCCGCGCCGACCGCCTCGTTCGCGTGGACCCGCGGAGCGCCGGGGACGTTTCGGTCCTCCGCGATCGTGGAGCGCGGGTTCTGTCGGGCGTGTGGGACCCCGCTGTACCTGCTCGAGGACGGCGGCGACTACGAGCTCGCGATCGGCAGCCTCGACGAGCCCGCCAGGGTGCGGTTGAGCCACGTGGTGGGGGTGGAGAGCAAGCTGCCGTGGGCGGACGGCCTCCCTTCGCTCCCCGGACGGCGCACGGACGAGGACCGCGCTCCGGCGGACCTCGCGCGGCTGAAGAGCCGCCAGCACCCCGACCACGACACGGCCAGCTGGCCTCGTTAGACGCCGGATTGTCCATTCGTCGCGTGTCCGCGTGCGGCGTACGCCCAGATCGAGGCCCAAGCCGCGGGCCTCGCGCCGCGGGAGGCCGTCACATCGCTCGCCGCTGGTCTCGCGGCGCTGCACCAGGGCACGGGTGCACCCCGAGGTGGTGAACCTCGAGTTGACCGACCCGCGCGCCGACCACGCGCGGTGGCTCGAACGGCTGCAGCGGTCCGTGCGGTGGGGCCGCGCACGCGCAAACGCGATCGCCGAGTAGCCTACGGTTGAACCGGCTGTTTCAGGAACTCGCGGGGACTGCCCACCCCCGTTGGAACCGGCGCGTGCTGCCCTTTCCAGGTGGTGGAACGAGCGATGAAGCTGCACCATGGCGAGGTTACCCTACCGGCGCCGAGCGCGAAGTAGCCGGCTCCGGTCGAGGCTGACGGGTCGACCCCGCTGCCTGCGGGGTGAAGGCCTGACGAACGGTGTTGCCTGGCCAGGGGACGTCGGCAGGAGCGAACTCGGCTCACCACTTCGCTGCGGGTCGTGTTGCGTCGAGGCAGCGCACGGCCGCCGATGGCCGAGGGTGTGACGCGAGGGCGACACAGGCCCGGTTTGTGGGGATGGGGTGCCAGTCCCACGCACCGGAGGGGAGCTGCCAGAACAACGTCCGCTCCCCCTTCGCCCAGGCGACGTGAGGCGGAGGGCACGAGCAGTCGCAGGTCTGCCGGCGCCCGACCCAGGTGAGCTCACGCACCGTCGGTTCGCAGTGAGCGGACACCGCCAGCTTCACGGTGATCCGATACGGGGCGGGCGGGAGACAGCGCAGCCCGAAGTCATCACAGTCGTCGGTGACCGTCCAGTCCTCGACGACCCCCACGACGAGGTCGGTGGCCGAACGCACCGACGCGTTCCGCTGCTCGCGGATCTCGAGCGCACTCCACGGAGCGCACAGGGACGCACAAGAACAGGCTCGGGCTGCTTCGAGCGCGAGCAGCAGCAGCGACGACATCCTCTGTCTCCCGTCGAACGGAGTGGGGACGCCGCCGCTGGAGTTCACCCGAGGTTCGCCGTCGCTGCTGCGATCCCGACCGCAACCCGCCGCCAGCGCGAAGGTGCCGGTCGAGGCTTCGGAGGGCCCTGACGGGTCGACCGCGCCGACTGCCGGAGGTGGCGCCACAGCGCGGTGACCGGCTCGGTCCGGACCGCGTCGGGTTGCGCACCGCCTCGATCACCAGCGCCGCGGGGCCGTCGGCGCCGACGATCTGCGGCAGCCCGCTCAGGGGTGACCCGAGGCGCGATTCGGGCAAGATCGCCGCGCCCACGGGAGGGGACGTGACCTGGATGTTCTCCTCCGGACGATGGACAGTCAGGACCGGCTGATCGAAAGGACGCAGGACCTGACCTTCGAGTACCGGGGTGTGGTTCCAGGCCTGATCATGCCAGCTAGCCAGCAAGTCTGGTTGATCGCCAATCGAACCGGATCGCCTGATTCGACTGGTACAACGGCGATTGTGGCGGCGGCGGCGACTCCTCCGTGAGCCTCGGCGTCCTCCGTGGTTGTAACGAACGTTCGACCGCGGAGGACGCGGTGGTACACGGAGGGAACACGCCGCAGCTGCCTGCCGCCTGGGGGACTCACGACCGGATCCCCCCCTTCACCAGTACGATCCGCCGTGCGACTTGGCGCAAGCCCTGCCGACCGGAGCCAGCAGGGCTCAGCATCTCCGACCGCCGCGACCCATCCGGAGACCGACTCGGGTGTGGCGCGCAGATCGGGATCCGCACCCGAGTACCGGACGGCACCACCCAGCACCAGACGCTCGACCCACGTACACGTACGACTGCGGGTGACGCTGGTTGCGGCAGCGAAGATGGACCTGAGGACTTTCGGGTCCAGTCGAGGCCCTCGACGCAATAGGCGCCACGGTCGTGGCGTCCCCGGTCCAGGAGGACGGATGTTGAAGTCGAAGCGGTGCGCGAAGTGCGGCTCCACGCCGGTGGTCCACGTCAAGAAGATCCCCGACCACCACGGAAGCGTGGTGGGAAGCCTCCGGCTCGTTCACCAAGGAGCCTGGGGCATGCTGTCCCGAGGGAGCGTGTGGTCGGACGTCCAACTCGTGGCGTGCAAGCGCTGCGGATATGCAGAGCTGTACGTGCACCCGAGCACCCCGTGGGAGGAGGTGCCCGAGGCAGAGCTACTCACCGCGACTCCCTGACACCCTGGCGGATCGGCACCGCTGCAAGATCGATCGGAAGCGCCCGTTGGTCGTCATGTTGTTCGCACTGACGGCCTGTGTCCACGCTCCTCCGGTCCAGCGGGCGTTCCTCACCGAGGTGGCGAAGCTGCCCGCCAACGCGCTCGTGAACAGAGGGGGCCCCTCCGCGAGGCTGCTCGACGCGCGTGGCGAGAGACGGCGCGGTGTCGCGAGCGCTCACGGTCCAGCTCGAGCAGGTGCACCCCGCGAGCGCGCTCGTGGTGCTGTTGGTCCAGACGCTCCCGAATCGAGCGCCGGTCGAGGAGCGGGCGGACGACACGCTCGCGGAGGCGCTCCCGCTCTACCCGGTCCACGGACCGCCGCTGCTGGCGCGCCTCCCACCCGCGAGGTCGGCGGCGATCGTCGCGCGGATGGAGCCCGTTCCGCACGACGCGCGCGGGTTCTGGACCTACGTGGCTCGAACTCGGCGAGCGATCACCGCCGCGCTGGCCGGGTTCCGAACGCCGTGCCGGGCCTCGGTGGCGGTCCGGCTGACGGAGCT
>JBEBJC010000624.1:0-5224 GCA_040080105.1 Myxococcota bacterium | reverse complement strand
CGCGGACTCGATCCCAGCGCCAGGGTACCGCTCGACGACACGAGCGGTACCCCGCGATGAAGCGGAACCATGGAGGCGGCACTTATCCTACCTGTCCCCCGCGAGCTGGCGCTCTCGAAGACCCGCCTCGGACACCGCGCCATCCGCCAGGTGGGTCGCCTCGCGCCCCACGACGCTGGCGTGGTCGAGGCCGATCGACGGCTGTCGAGGTTCGAGGCGGGCGTCGCGGCCTCACCTACCCAGGAGGAAGTGGCGCTCCAGTTCGACGAGCTGTTGCTCTCGAGCGGCGGTCACTGCCAGTACACCCCCCTCGAGGTGGGCATCGTCGTCGTGGGCTTCCTGCTCGGCATCCTGCCGGGCATCATCCTGCTGTTCGTGTTCTGCTGAAGGCGGACGTCCGCGAACGAGGGCGTACCTGGCACCGTCGACGGCGACCGGACGGGGCTTCGCCGCATCAACCAACACGGGTGGCGGTCATTCGACGTAGCACCGGTCGTCGCACCGGTCCTCGAAGGTGCAGCGGTGGCCGAACCAGGCCACCTCGCTGATCACCAGGTCGACGGTGACGCCCGTCCAGGTCAGCATCGCCTCGTCTCTGCCGATCTGCAGCGTCCCCAGCCCGTCGCCGACGAGCCCGTCCACGTCCTCGACGGCGGCGTCCGTCGCGAACACACCGCCCGCCGCCCCGCCCCCAGCGTCGAGCAGCTCCAACACCGCGGTCTCGTGGTGGTGGTTCCAACCCTCCCACACCGCGTTCCGCTGTTTCCGGGACTCATCGTCGCCGGGGACCGGCGGGCACTGGTTCTCGGTGAGGTCGCTGCGGAGGAGGTACCAGGTCCCCCACGGCGCCACCCCGGGCTCTCCGCACGCGCTCCAGAACGCGAGCGCGATCACCTCGACCTCGCCTTGGTGTGGTTCCACAGCAGGGCGGAGGTGTAGCCGGTCAGCAGCCCGACCCCTCCGCCGACGAGCACGTCGGTCGCGTAGTGTTTGCCGGTGGTCACGCGCAGCGCGCCCTGGCCGCCGGTGAGGACCGCAGCGGATCCGACGCTGGCGACCTTCATCCAGGGGCGCTCTGCGCACGGCCCCCGCACGGCCTGAAGACACAGGCCGGACAACGAGCCGGTCGCCGCCCCCACCATCGACGTGTGGCCGGACCAGAAGCTGTGGTGTGCGTCGGCGGTAGGGAGGTCGCCGAGGAACGGCTGGAGCTCCTCGGGGGTCCATGTGCCCTCCGACGCAGCGTAGGCGTACGGGCGCACCCGCGAGAACAACGCCTTGGCCCCCTGGGTGGCCCCACCGGTGACGACGAGGGCGTCGGCGACCACCAGCGCGTCCGCCCACCGCTCGGGGGTCCTGGTGAGCGCCAGCGGCAACAACGGCGAGGCGAAGGCCGCATACAACAGGCCGTCGCTGATCCGGCCGGGGGTCGGGGACGGGCTCCCGAACGGCCGCGAGATGCCCCACCGCTGGGGATACCGAGGCTCCGCGGCCTCGCCGAGCACCCACACCCCCCCGGCGGCGAGCGTGGTGAGCGCGAGGTTGCCGGGGCGGACGCCGTGGACCTGCGGATCCGCCTCGAGCGCGAACCCGTGCTTCGTGGGGTAGCACCAGAACACCCGCTCGATGGAGCCACGCGCGACGGCGTCGGCGCGGGCGACGCGCGCGGCCTCGCGGCAGTCGACGACGTGCTCGAACTCGGCGGGGCTGGTCATGGTTGCTCGGAGAGGATTCGAGCGGGTGCGGCGCAAACCGAGCCACGGAAGCGCCCCTTGTTGCCCAACCGGACGTCGACGCTCGAAACGCTGCCACTGGTGATCTTGCAGGTCCACGTAGCCTTATTGGGCGTGCATTTGGCCGTCCCGCCGTACCGCTTCTCGACCAGGTTCTGTAGCTTGTTGACGTTGTAGTCACCTGCCTCCCCACTCACTGCCCACCCGTGGCATGCGGGCCCCCAGCTGGCCAGGATGGGACACGCCCCGGGGTTCGCGGACGAACACGACAACGGCGCGACCTTGTCGGGAAAGGTCAGCATTTCATTCGGTGCGAACGCGTCGCCCATCCAGCCAATGGCACCGGGCCAGGCCACTCGGACACCTTTGGCCGTCAACTCGCAGCTCCATTTGCCCGCCTCGGCGACCCGGTACTTGGCGTTCGTGTGGGTTGCTCCAGGACTTTGGGCGCATGGATTTTTAGCGTCTGAGGCGGTGGACAGCTTCAGGATCGGCGTTCTCGTTCCCCTCGTCGCGTCCTTGTACTTTGGCGCGTCGTTGTCCCACCGGTCCCACGTACACCAACCCGTGGGGTCGAGATTCGAGTCGGCACCGCCGAGGAACACATCGACGTCCGTCTTTCCCGAGTCATAGGAGCCCGGATCCACCTTCGCCCCCGGGAGGAGCCTCAGGTCGTCGCATCCAGACCACGCGGGCGACGACACCGCGATCCACAGCATGATCATGGTCCCTCCTCGCAGCCCTTGGCACGCGCGGTTCGGAGTCGGCTTCGCAGCTGCACCCGGTCCGCGGGCGACAGCGGCCCGTACGGGACCTGCACGCCACCGATCGTCCGCTCGGGCTGCTCCATCCGGTTGAGCGCCATTTCCTGACCGCCGGCGTTGGCGAACACGTGCACCTCGTCGTCGATCAGCGACACGTGGACGTCGATCTTGCCCATCGACGAACCCACGGCCACACCGTACGGCTCGGGCCGCCGACCGTCCCCGATCAACGAGCAGTCCCGGAGGCGGGCCTCGGTGACGGCCCCTCGCCACTGCAGGTCGTTCGTGGAGACGGGCGCCGCGGACCGGATCACCGGAGGCCGCGCGAACCGAGGCCCCTGCCGGTTCCACACCTCCACGAACCGCTCAGCGCTCTGGTTCAGGCCGAAATCCGTGCCCGCGACATGGTCCACCGCGTCCCGGAGCTGCGGGAGGAGACCTACGTGCGCCATCCCGCGCTGGCGCAGCTCGTCCGTGCCTGGCCCCAGGTCCGGCGGCGCCAGGCACTGCACGACGCGGCCGAACAGGATCTGGCCGGGCGACGCGCTGTCGGCGAAACACGCGTCCGGGCCCGTGGACGGCGCCGTGCCGATCGCGCCGCCGTTGAAGTCGCTGCCGAACGCCTGCACGTCCGAGAATTGCGCGACGAACTCCATCGCGTTGACTACGCTCTCGACGGAGCCTGGGCACACCACCTCGCGCGGCAGCGGATGCCCAGGGTCCTGCGCGTCGTACGCGACCGGCCCGACGAGCTCATTGCTCGTCATCACCGCCGCCAACCCGCCGTGGCGCGCGGTGTACAGGTACTTCTCCGTCGAGTTCGGGTACTCGAGCACGTCCCGGTTCCGCTGCACCAGGGCCCGCGGGCTGCCGTGGGACACGATCAGCGGCAAGTCGGAGGGGGGCGAGCCTACCGGGTCGGTGATCTCCTCGAGGTCGGCGAGCGTGCGGTCCGAGAAGTGGGCCAGGTCGAGGATCATGTCGCCGCCGCCGTCCTCATCCTTCGACAGGCGCGTCATCAGCGCCCGACCGTAGGGCGTGAGCCCCCGGGCGTTCCGGTAGTACGCCCGCGCGTCGTGCGGATCGGTCGCCGGTTCGAGTGGCATCGGCCACTTCCAGACCTTGCTCTTGTCGTATCGGCGCTGGGAGGTGAGCAGCCGGATCCCGATGCCCGGGAACTTCGCCTCGTCTACGCGTTTCGAGCGCTGGACGAACGCGTACGTCGCCTGGAACAGGGGGATGTTGTGCGTCGCCGCGCCCCCCACGTCGTTCGTCCACTCGTGGATCGGGATCACCACGCGCACGCCGAGGTTCCGGAGCCGCTCCACCACCTTGTCGGCGAGGTTCGTGCACTCCGTCGGGTCCGCGTCCTTCGTGTTCCGCGCGCCGACCGGGTTCCGCTGGACGAACCGCAGGCGGTTCAGGCGGCGCCCGTTGCACTTCCGGATCTGCTCGTCGGGCGCGATGCCGCCGTACTGCTCGGCCCCGAGGTAGTCGCTCGCCTCGACGCCGATCACCACGGCCAGCTTGCCCCGGGACATCGTGTCCAGGGCGCCCTCCGGGCTCAACACGACCTCGAGCCAGCTCGACTCCTGCTCCGCGAGCTCCCACACGTGCGCGATCTGCCGGTGCAGGTTGACCGCGTCCCCACAATCGAACGCGTCGCGGCTGTCGCGACCGAAGTGGAACCGGCCCTCCACGTCCGGCTGGTGCGCCTCCGAGATGCCGCACAGGATCTGCGCGTTCACTGCGCTGATCACGATCAGGTTCAGGCCGTTGACGTGGGCCTGGCGCAGCGCCTCGACCGCGTACTGGTCGTGGGTCCAGTACCGGAACGACGGCAGCTCGGACGTGGGGCAGTGACGCAGCAGCTGCGCCATCATCGGGTCCTCGAGGACCTCGGGGCCAGCCAGCGTGATGTTCTTCGTGATCCCCCACCGCAACCCGTGGTCACGGCCGTCGCACCGCCCGGTGCCAGCGAGGACAGCGCGTCCGCCGAAGCCGCGGTCGGAGAACACGTGGGCGTGAAGGTCCGCGAAGCCTTCGGGCACCATCCCGCCCGGCTCGAACGTCTTCTCCAACGCCTCACGGGTCGCTACCTCCGGGAGTTTGTCCCCGCCGAGGTTCCGGTAGTGCCGGAGCTCCTCGATCCGTCCCTTTCGGACCTGGTGCCGCAACGCGCGCTTGTCCACCGTCTCGTCGACGGGCCGCTCGAAGACCGGGCTGGCCGCCGCGATCGCCGCGATCAACCACACGATCGCCTCCCGAGCGCACGCTACCAGTGGCAACCCCGGACAGCAAGACCGAGGCGGCACAGGCGCTCCGGACATGCACGTCCTGTACCAGGTGCTGGACCAGCACCTGCAGACGTTCCTGGGGGAATGCGAGGAGCGCGGCACCCGGGTGGCGCGGCACATCCGGCAGGAGCTCGAGGACTACCTCGCGTGCGGGCTGCCGGAGCACGGGTTCGCGCTGCTCCGGTGCGACGGGTGCGGAACCGCGAGGGCGGTGGCGTTCTCGTGCAAGCACCGCGGGTTCTGCCCGAGTTGTACCGGCCGTCGGATGAACAATGGTGCGGCGAACCTCGTGGACCGGGTGTTTCCGAGGGTCCCGGTGCGGCAGTGGGTGCTGTCCCTGCCGATGCCGCTCCGGTTCCGGCTCGCGTGGGACGGCGCGTTGTGCCGCGAGGTGCTGGCGGTGTTCCTGTCGACCGTGTTCGGGTACTAC
>JBEBJC010000623.1:0-5227 GCA_040080105.1 Myxococcota bacterium | reverse complement strand
ACCTGCTCGAACGGACGCTGGTGGTGGACGGGGCGGGGGCGGCGTGGGCCGAGTGCTCCGACCCGACCGACCCCGAGGAGCAGCTGCTCGTCGAGTCCGACGGGGTCGGCCCGCACCACGAGCTGGTGGTCCGCGGTCTGCGGGCCGACAGCCGGTACCAGTGTGTCGTCCACCTCGACGGGCGCTCGAGCGCCGCCACGTTCGCCACCGGGCGCCCGCCGGTGCCCGCGTTCGAGGTGACCGATCCGGCGGGGGCGTCGGAGCCGTACACCCTGTTCAACACCCAGCGGGGCGCCACCAGCGTCGACGGCACCTGGCTGCTGATCGTCGACCCCGACGGTGCGGTGCGGTGGTCGTACCTCGTGGGGTTCGACCTGATCGGCGACGTAGACGCCGAGCTCGAGGACGAGGGCCAGACCGTACACCTCGGGGGCGGGTGGGGTTGGTTCGACGTCGACCAGCCGAACCGCGGGGTGTTCCGCGACGTGGACCTGTCCGGGCAGACCCTGCTCGACCGAACGGAGCCGGCGTTCGGGCTCGGGTTCAACCACCACAGCGAGAAGCTCGACGACGGGTCGTACCTGTCCCTCACCGGGGCCGAGAACACCGACGGGGTCACCACCTGGTACGGCGTGGGCATCGAGCAGTGGCACCCGGAGGCGGGGCTGCAGTGGACCTGGTCGAGCCAGCAGCTGGTCGACGCGGGGGTGGTGGCGCCGCCCGAGCCCACCGAGAAGCTCCCGTTCCACGCGAACTCCGTGTCGTTCGTCGACGACGCGTGGGGCTCGGCCGTGTGGGTCAGCCTGTACGGCGCGCGCCAGATCTGGCGGCTCGACCGCGCCACCGGCGACCGGACCCACGTGTTCGGCCCGGAGGGCGACCTGACGCTCCTCGACCCCCAGGGCGCGCCGCTCGGCCCGGAGCAGTGGTCGTGGGTGCAACACGACCCGGACTACGGCCCCGACGGGTCGATCCTGCTGTACGACAACGGCCAGGACCGCCCGGTGGACGTGCCGTACAGCCGGGTGGCGGAGTTCGCGGTCGACCTCGACGCGCGGACCGCGACCCTCCTGTGGGATTGGACCGAGCCCGGGTGGTACGACCCGGTCCTGGGCGACGCGGACTGGCTGCCCAACGGCGACGTGCTGGTCACCCGCGGGTTCCGCGTCGGGTGGACCCCCGACAGCCCCGACGTGAGCCAGGTGCTCGAGCTCCGCCCCCCGCGCGACGGGGCCGCCGCGGAGGTGGTGTGGCGGCTGCGGTGGACCGACCCGGACTGGCCCACGTTCCGCGCCGCCCGGTACGACGGGTGCGCCCTGTTCGCGAACGCGCGGTACTGCCCGGCGGTGGCTGCGCGGCTGCGCGCGCTCCGGGGGGAGCCGTGACTCGGGTGTCGTGGTTCGGCGGGCGCGGGTCGTCGGGGTAGCGCGAGGATCCGCTCGACGTCGCAGTCCTCTGGGTTGGTACGGTCGATGCAACTCGAGGGGTCGGCCTGCGGCGTCCGCCGTGGGTCGTGTCTCCTTCTCTCTCTCGGGTCCGCCGGCGGTGGCGCGTAGCGCCCACCCACAGCTCGGGTTCCACGTCGATCTCGGATCGCGCTGGGTCTCCGCGCCATCGCCGGTTCCCGCCCGGGTCGGACCCGTTGCGGCAGCGGTGGCGCGAAGCTATCTGACGGCCCCGGAGGTCCAGATGGAGCCCGCACAGCCGCGGACGCAGCGGTCCACCCTCGCGATCCTGGTCGTGGCCGGCGCGATCCTCGGGTTCGGCGCGCTGTTCGCCTTGGCGAACTACTCGCCCGACCCACCCTCCTCCTCTGCAGGGGTCGCCGACCCGTTCGCCAAGGGAAAGGCGAAGGTGAACAAGGCGAAGGTGCCGCGCGTGGATCCGGAGACCCTGTGGGTCGAGGGGGAGCCGTTCGAGCGGCCCGCCGCGCCCGCCGGAGCGAAGAACGTCGTGCTGGTCGTGCTCACCGCGGTGCGAAAAGACGCGCTCACCCCGTACGGGGCGCCCCCCGACCGGACCCCGGTGCTGCAGGACCTGGCGAGCAAAGGCGCGCGGTTCACCGACGCCCTGGCCGCCGCTCCGTTCTCACGCCAGTCCGCGGTGGCGTACCTGTCCGGTCGGCACGCGCTCGGCGTGGGCGCGGTCGAGCCGTCGCCCGACCCGGACGAGTCGGTGCTCCCGGCCGACGCACAGACCCTCGCCGAGGCGCTGCGGGCCGCCGGGTGGCACACCTTCGGCGTCACTGCGAACCCGAACCTCGACACCCCCACCGGCCTCGCGCAGGGGTTCGACCGGTACCGGAACGCTCCGCCGAACGGGTTCACCCCCGGAGCGCGGGTCGAAGGGGAGGCGTTGGTGCCGGCGGCGCTCGAGGCGCTGACCAAGCGCACGCCCGAGCAGGTCGCGCGGCCGTTCTACCTCCAGCTCGACCTGGTCGACGCCCACGCGCCGCTGCGGGTGATGAACGAGCTCGAAGAGAAGTTCGATCCGTCGCAGCCCAACGCCGCGTACCGGGTCGCGGTGTGGCGCGAGGACAAGTTCGTCGGGCGCCTGCTCGAGGGGCTGGCCGAGCTCGGCCACACCGTCGCCACCGACACCTACGTGGTGGTGATCTCCGACCACGGCGAGGGCAACGAGGATCCGCCGCACCACGGGAAGATGCACGGCAAGCTCCTGTACGACTCGGTGATCTCGATACCGTGGATCGTGGCGGGGCCGAACGTCGCGCCGAACCGCCTGGTGGGCGGTCTCGCCTCGCAGACGGACGTGATGCCCACCGTGCTCGGGCTGGTGGGGCTGCCGGCCCCGGCCGGCGTCGACGGGCAGTCGTGGGCGCCGATGCTGTTCGGCGAAGGGGACCGCACGACCCGGACCCGCGCGTTCTCCGACACCTGGTTCGGCGGGGTGAACCGGGCCGCGGTGTGGACCGAGGCGATGATGTGCCAGAAGGACTTCGGCTCGGTCGGCGCGGACGACCCGTTCGCCGATGGGTGCTACGAGCGGCGCACCGACCCGCTGTCCACCAACCTGAAGCAGGATCCCGCGCTCCAAGCGGAGCTCGACGCGTGGCGCGCCGAGCAGACCAAGGCCACGCCTTGATCGCCGTGGCGCTCGCGCTCGGGTGTCGGCCCGGGCCCGAGGGGGGCGAGCCTGAGCTCACACCGCCCACCGGGTGTGACCCCCTGGTCGAACTCGATCGTTCGGCGGGCTCCCATCCCGCCGAATCCGATCCCGCTGGCCCGGGGTGTGGGTTGCCGTGGCCGTCGTCGCTGTTCGAGGTCGACGACCCGTCCACGCCGACCGGCAAGCGCCTCGCGCTCACCGACGCCACATTGCCGGGGAACGACGACGGTGTGCCCCTGCGCGCCGAGATGTTCCACCGAAAGGACGGGTTCTCGACCGTGGGGCCGGTGGTCACGTGGTTCGGCGACCTCGACCTGACCGGGCTGCCGAGCCACCTCGACCTCGACCGGTCACTGGCGCCCGACGCCCGGTCGATCCTGATCGACACCGTGACCCACCAGAAGGTGCCCCACTGGGTCGAGCTCGACGAGACCGCGGCCGATCCCGAACAGCGGGTCACGTTCCTGCGCCCGGCCGTCCCGCTCGAGTTCGGGCACCGGTACGTGGTCGGGTTCCGCGGGCTGACCCACCCCGACGGAGCGCCGGTCGAGCGATCCGACGCGTTTCGCGCGCTGGTCGAGGGGGAGGCCACCCGCTCGGCCGACGTGGAGTCGCGGCGTGAAGGGTTCGAGTCGCTCGTGTTCCCCGAGCTCGAGGCCCAGGGGTTCGCCCGCGACGAGCTGGTGCTCGCGTGGGACTTCGGCACGGTGTCGCGCGAGTCGTCGCTCGGTCCGGCGCTGTGGATGCGCGACGACGCGCTCGCGCGGATCGGTGACTCGCCCCCGTACACCCTCGACGCGGTCGAGGAGGGCGACTGCGGCGTGAGCCCGATCGCGCGTACGCTGCGGGGCCGGTTCACCGCCCCGCGGTACACCGGGCTCGACGGGCCGGGCACCAAGCTCGCGCGCGACGACTCCGGCGCTCCGACCTACGCCGGTGACACCGAGGTCGCGTTCACCGTGCAGGTGCCGTGCTCCCTCGCCCAAGACCCGGGCGCGGGTGGGCAGGTGGTGCAGTACGGCCACGGCCTGCTCGGCGACCTCGGCGAGGCCGAGTCGAGCTACCTGCAGGCGCTCGCGAACGCCCACCGGTGGGTGTTGGTCGCGCAGAACTGGACCGGGATGGCCACCGAAGACGCCGGGTACATCACGTTGATGTTGGCGCTCGATCCCTCGGACTTCGAGATCCTGCCCGACCGCACCCTCCAGGGGTTCACCGAGTGGGTGGTCGGCGGGCGGCTGGCGGTGGGCGCGCTCGCGTCGGACCCGAACCTCGTGTTCGGCGGGTCGCCGGTGATCGACCGCGCGCTGCCGCCGCAGTTCTACGGGAACAGCCAGGGCGCGATCTTCGGCGGCGCGTACGTCGCCCTGTCCCCCGACATCGAGCGCGGCGTGCTCGGCGTGGGGGGCATGCCGTACAGCCTGCTGCTGTCGCGGTCCCGTGACTTCGACCCGTTCTTCCTGCTGTTGTACGAGAAGTACGACGACCCCCGCGAGATCGCGCTGCTGCTCGCGGCGTTCCAGACCGTGTGGGACCCGGGCGAATCCGGCGGCTACGGCTACGCGCTCGGCCGCGACCCGCTCCCGGGCACACCGCCCAAGCGGGTACTGCTGCAGATCGCCGAGGGAGACGCGCAGGTCACCACGCTCGGCGGGCGGATGCTCGCCCGGGCGGCGGGCGCGGTCACGTTGTCGCCGACCCACCGGCCGATGTGGGGGATCCCGGAGGTCGCGGGGCCGGTCGACAGCGGGTCGGTGGTGGTCGAGTGGACGTACACCGACGGCGCGGTCGAGCCCGTGGGCAACGTCCCGCCGGAGGGGTCGGGTGACACCCACGAGTGCCCCCGGCGAGAGCCGGCGGCCCAAGCCCAGCTCGCGACGTTCCTCGCCACCGGTGTGGTGGAGCAGACCTGCGACGGGGCGTGTGTGTCGACCCGCGCGGGGCTGTGCGACTGACCGACCGGGGCCCGTGAGGCGGGCCTCAGGACACGCTGAGCGCGAACACCACCAGCGCCGCGCTGCCGGTGGTGACGAGGCCGGTCAGGAACATCGCGAAGAACCCGAGCAGCCACGCGGCCGCGTCGATCGCCACGACCCACCAC
>JBEBJC010000622.1:0-5230 GCA_040080105.1 Myxococcota bacterium | reverse complement strand
CTTGTGGGGCGGGCCCTCGGTGGACGTGCCCGAGGTCCCCGATCCCCGGCCGGGCGGTGAGGTGGAGCCTCCGCCGGTGCCGGATCCGCAGCCCGACAAGGTGCCGTTCCAGCTCGACGATCCCGACGCTGGGGCTGGAGTGGCCACCGTCCCGACGGTGCTCACGTTCGCCGACCCGGCGGGCGCGTCGTTCACGATCGGGATGTCCGGCTCGAAGTTCAAGGCGACCTGGGACGGCAAGGCCCCGGCGGAGGCACCGCTGCGGCCGGGCGAGTACAAGGCGAACGTGGTTTACGGCGGCAAGACGCTGCGGGCGCGCACGTTCACCGTCGACGGCGCGAAGGCGAAGTGCGCGTTCGCGTTCGACGCCACACCTGGCATCGAGAAGTGGGTCGGGGGGTGTGAGTAGCCGTGGACGACCCCGACGAGGCGTTCCGGAAGTTGGCGCAGGTGGCGGAGGCGCTCGGGGTCGCGCGGCGGTGGGAGGCGTCCGGTCGCGCATGGATCGAGGCGGCGCGGATCGCGATCGACGCCGGGGGACTGCCGCAGGCGCGGGCGGCGCTCGACCAGGCGGGGGAGGCGTTCCGCCGAGACGACCGGCCGGTGGAGGCCGTGCGGGCGGCCGAGATGGCGATCGGGCTCGAGCGCGAGGCCGGGACTGCCGAGCAGGCGCAGCTCGCGGTGGTCCGCCTCGCGGGGGTGTTCGGCGAGCTCGGGCGGGCGGCCGAGGGGGTGACCCGCCTCGGCCCGGCGACCGACGCGATGTCGATCGACACCCGGATCGGCCTGTTGTGGCAGTGCGGGCGAAAAGACCGGATCCGCGCCGAGGTCGAGGCGCTGACCCGCGCGCCGAACGCAGGCCTCGCGGTCGCGTTCCGGCGGGCGCAGCTCGCGCGGATGGACGGTGACCTCGACCAGGCCGAGCGGTGGGCCACCGTGGTGATCGATCAGCTCGGACATCGCCCCGGCGCGGAGTCCGGAGTGGCCGCGGCCCGCACCGAGATCGCCGAGGTCGAGCTGCTGCGCGGGCGGCCCCAGCCGGCGATCGACGCGTACGAGCGAGGGTGGGAGCTGCACCTCGCCGCCGGCCGGCGCTCGCTCGCCCTGCGGGCCGAGGCTGGGCGGGTGCGGGCCGCAGTGGAGGCCGGCCTCGACGTGTTGCCCGCTCGGGTCGAGGAGGGCCTCGGGTTCGCGCGCGATCGGGGCCTGGTGGTGCTGGCGATCGATCTGCAGATCGCGCTCGGCGCCGCGCTCGCCGATCGGCAGCCGACCCGGGCGGTCGAGGTGCTCGAGGTCGCGATCGCGTCGGCCGACCGCCTCGGCTCGAGGCTCCAGGCGGGCCGGGCGCGGCTGATGCTCGGCTCGCGGATCGAGGGTCGAGCGGCGCAGCGGAGGCGGTGGTTGGCGCGCGCGGCCGCCGACCTCGAGGACCACGTGCCGCTGCGCCAGCGGGCCAGCGCGGCGTACCAGGCGCTGGGCGCCGCGGAAGGGTAGGAGGCGGCGATGAGCGACCTGCTGATGGTGTCGATCGAGGACGCGGGGCGCCGCTACGTGGTCGAGCTCGACCACGGCAAGGCGAACGAGATGGGGACCGACGCGTTGCGCGCGTTCGAGGCGCTCGCCGACCGCGTCGAGCGCGATCCGAGGGTCGTGTCGATGATCACCTGGTCGCGCCGCCGCAGCAGCCGCGGCACGCCGATCTTCGTCGCGGGCGCCGACGTGACCGAGCGGGTCGGGTGGAGCGTCGATCGGGTGAAGGAGCACGTGCGGTGGCAGCGCGAGGTGCTGCGCCGGGTGCGGTACCTGCCGGTGTTCCACTGCGCGGTGGTCGACGGCGTCGCGCTCGGGTGGGGCACCGAGTACCTGCTCACCGCCGACTGGCGCATCGCGGGCGACGCCGCGACGTTCGGCCTGCCCGAGACGGGCCTCGGCATCCTCCCTGGGGCCGGGGGGACGAGCGAGCTGTGGGCGAACGTCGGCGTGGCGCAGACGCTGCGGCTCGGGCTCACCGGCGAGCGGATCGGCGCGGACGAGGCGCAGCGGATCGGGCTCGTGCAGGAGCGGGTCGCCGGGGTCGAGCCCGGGATGGACCGCGCGCGCCAGCTGTGCGCGCTCGTCGCCAAGCGGTCGCCCACCTCGGTCGCCGCGTTCAAGCGCGGGGTGCTCGACGCGGTCGGCCGACCGCCCGACGAGCGGGCCGAGATCGAGGCGCGCGCGTACGAGGTGTGCGTCGACGGCGGAGACGCCGCGATCGGCCGCCAGAACTTCGACCTGATCCTCGGGGGCGGCGTCGCTCCGTGGGGACCTCGCCGCGCGGAGGGGAGCTGATCATGCCGACCCGGGACCGGATGTGGGAAGGGCTCCACGGCACCTACGATCTCCTGGTGATCGGCGGAGGGATCACCGGCGCCGGGATCGCGCGCGACGCGGCCCGGCGGGGGCTGCGGACGGCGCTGGTGGAGGGCGGGGATCTCGCGTCCGGGACCTCGAGCCGGTCGAGCAAGCTCGTACACGGCGGGCTGCGGTACCTCGAGCAATACGAGTTCTCGCTCGTGTTCGAGGCCGTGTCGGAGCGCCGGGTGCTGATGGACATCGCGCCGCACCTGGTCAACCCGCTCGGGTTCCTGTTCCCGGTGTTCAAGTCGAGCAAGCACGGCCTGTTGAAGATCGAGGCCGGGATGTGGCTGTACGACGGCCTGTCGCTGTTCCGGTCGCCGAAGACCCACCGGACCCTCAAGCCGGGCGACGTCCGCAAGGAGGAGCCTGCGCTCACCACCGCCGAGCTCACCGGCGCCCCGCTGTACTTCGACTGCGCCACCGACGACGCCCGCCTCACGCTCGAGACCGCGCTCGACGCCGCCGCGTGTGGGGCCACCGTGACCACCTGGGCGTCGGTGTCGTCGCTGCTGGTCGAGTCCGACCGGGTGTGCGGGGCGCGGGTGGTGGATCAGCTCGGCGGGTCGACCAAGGAGGTCCACGCTCACGCCGTGATCAACGCGACCGGGCCGTGGACCGACCGGACGATCGCGCTCGACCGCGTCGACTCGCGCGCGGGTACCCCGCGGGTGTTCTCCGTCCGACCGCTGCTGCGCCCGACCAAGGGCGTGCACATCGTGGTCGACCGCGCGAAGCTCCCGGTGAACCACGCGGTGGTCGTGATCCACCCCACCGACGGGCGGGTGTTGTTCGCGATCCCGTGGGGCGACCAGAGCTACGTGGGCACCACCGACACCGACTACCAGGGCGATCCGGCGGACGTCGCCGCGACCTCGGACGACGTGGACTACCTGATCGCGGCCGCGCGGTCGTACTTCCCGAACCACCCGTTGCAGCGGAGCGACGTGATCGCGACCTGGGCCGGGCTGCGCCCGCTGATGGCGCCCCCGGGTG
The DNA here is from genome assembly GCA_040080105.1 of Myxococcota bacterium. Lineage (GTDB taxonomy): Bacteria > Myxococcota_A > UBA796 > UBA796 > JACKER01. Next base: position 1,840 of record JBEBJC010000622.1, on the reverse strand, counting down.
ACAAGGGCGAGGTGCGGGAGTCCAGCGTGTCGCGCGAACACCAGATCGTCGTGGGCCAAGACGGGCTCGTGACCATCGCCGGCGGCAAGCTCACCACGTACCGGCGGATGGCTGCGGAGGTGGTGGACACCGCGGTCGGGCTGCTCCGGCTAGGGAACCACCTGCCTGCCAGGCTGCGCGCGGCCCGCACCGAAGAGGAGCCGCTGCCGGGCGCGGTGGGATGGCCCGAGGACGACGACCACGAGCGGGTGGCGCGCCAGATCCACCAGGCCGCGGGCGGCGCGGTCTCCGAGCAGACCGCGAGGTTGCTCGCCGACAACTATGGGATGCTCGGGATCGAGCTCGCCCGCCGGGTGGCCGGTGACGCTGCACAAGCGGCGCCGTTGGTCGAGGGCAGGCCCGAGATCGTGGGGCAGGTCGACTGGGCGGTGCGCGAGGAGCTCGCGGCGCGGCTGTCGGACGTGCTGGTCCGCCGGACCCAGCTGTACTACCGGGATCCCGACCAAGGGCTCGGCGCCGCCGGCGCGATCGGGCGGCGGATGGCGGGCCTGCTCGGGTGGGACGACGCGCGGCTCGCGTCGGAGCTCGCGGCGTACGAGGGCGAGGTCGCCCGCTCGCGCCGCTGGCGCGGGTGAGGCGGCGCGCGGTCGGGTCCGAACCGTTCCGGTCGGCCGAGGCGCGCCGAGGTACGACGGTGCATGGGTGAAGGCGACCGGTACTGGGAGGCGTTGAAGGCGCGGGATCCGCGGTTCGACGGCGTGTTCTTCGTGGGGGTTTCCACCACCGGCATCTACTGCCGGCCGGTGTGCCCCGCGCGCACCCCCGGCAAGGACCGGTGCACGTTCTTTCGCCACTCGTCCGAGGCCGAGCGGGCCGGGTTCCGCGCGTGCCTGCGGTGCCGGCCGGAGCTCGCCCCCGGCAACGCGCCGGTCGACGCGCGGTCCCGCCTGGTCCGCCGCGCCGTGTCCCGGATCGAGTCGCGGGGGTGGGACGGCTCGGCCACCGAGCTCGCCCGGTCGCTCGGGGTCACCGACCGGCACCTGCGGCGCGCGTTCGACGCCGAGCTCGGCACCTCCCCGTCGGCGTGGGAGCGCGGCCACCGGATCGGGCTCGCGCGCCAGCTGATCCGCGAGACCTCACTCCCGGTGGAGCAGATCGGGGCGATGGTCGGGTACCCGAACCCGCGCAGCTTCCGCGCCGCGTTCCACCGCGTGTGTGGGCGCGCGCCCACCGAGGTCCGCCGGGGGTCGGCCGGAGGTGACGCGGTGGTGGTGAAGCTCGCCGCGCGCCCTCCGTACGACGCGGGCAGCCTGCTCCGGTTCCTGGCGGCCCGGCAAATCCCCGGGGTGGAGCGGGTCGACCCAGCGGCGGGGCTGTACGCCCGGTCGACCCGGATCGGGCCCCACGCGGGGTGGTGGTCCGCCGCGTTCGACGGCGGCACCTGGGTGGTGTCGATCTCGACCGGGCTGTCCCGCGCGGTGGTCCAGGTGGTGGCCCGGATCCGGTCCGCCCTCGATCTGGACGCCCGTCCGGACCGGATCGCGGAGGTGCTCGCCGCTGACCCCCTCCTGGGTCCGCGGGTGCTCGCCAACCCCGGGCTGCGGGTCCCCGGCGCCGCAGACCCGTTCGAGCTCGCGGTGCGGGCGGTGCTCGGCCAACAGGTGAGCGTCAAGGCCGCGACCACCCTCGCCGGGCGGCTGGTCGAGCGGTTCGGCGCGCCGCTCGACGGGCCAGGCCTGACCGCGGCGTTCCCGACCGCCGCCGAGCTCGCCGCAGCCCCGGTCGACGCGTTGGCGGCGATCGGGCTGCCGGGTTCGCGCGCCCGCACGGTCGCCTCACT
>JBEBJC010000621.1:0-5244 GCA_040080105.1 Myxococcota bacterium | reverse complement strand
CTCGCCCGGTCGGTCACGCTGCCGGTCGCGGCGGGCCTGGTCGCGGCGGCGGTGGTCCACGCCGCGGTGGGCGTCCGAGCTCGGTGACCGCCGGGGCGTCACCGCCAGGCGAACACCGGCTGCTCGTACCCGTCCACCCGCTCGGACGTGCCCTCCAGCGCGACCCGCCGGAACTGCAGCATCACCGCAGCAGTCGGCGCGTGGATCAGGTCGCCGCCCACCGGCAGCTGCACCACCGGCCGGGGCGACTCCGGGATCTGCACGAACCGGGGCGAGTCCGGCCGGCACAGCTCGCGCAGCGAGATCCGGTGCACCGACGCCACCTCGCGCGGGTCGGGTCGGAGCTCCGGATCTGCGCCGCCCCACAGGACGAACGGGGTGATCACGTACCCGGAGCGGGTGGGGTAGTCGTCGAGGGTCCCGAGGCAGTCCGACGGGGCGAGCGACAGGCCGAGCTCCTCCCGCAGCTCGCGCAGCGCCGCGTCGAGGCCGGTCTCGCCGGGGTCGAGCCGCCCGCCGGGCAACGCCCACTGGCCGCCGTGGGACCGGAGCGTGGCCGCGCGGCGGGTGAGCAGCAGCGCCGGGCCCCCCGCGGTGCCCGACACGTCGCCGGTCAGCGGCCACCCTTCGGCGCCGGGGATCATCATCCGCGCGGTGGGCGGCATCGCCCCGCCGAACCAGCCGGGATCGTGGCCGTGTCGCTCCGCGTCGCTGTCGACCACCACCACCGCGACCGCGGCGTGGCGGGCGCCGTCGAGTGAGGCCTCGCGCCGTTCGTGGCGGGCGAGGTTCACGCGGATCGTGGCTCGGAGAGCGTCGTCGAACAGGGTCAGGGCCCCTCCGAGTGACTGCTTAGCTCGGCGGGTAGCCGAAGCCCTCCACGTACGGGGCCAGCTGGTCGAGCACCGGCGCGAGCGCGTCGGCGAACGTCCGCCACCGGCCCACGCTCCGGTCGTACACCGGCTGGCGCACGTCGGCGTAGCTCGGGGTCCCGATCGCGTGGGCGCGGGCGGCGGCGGTGTGGTCGAGCACCGCGTCGTCCCACGGCAGGCCCAGCAGCGACAGCACCGGGCGCAGCGCGGCCTCGCGGTCGGCCACCACGTCCTCGTACCGCACCTCGATCGCCTGCGGCAGGTGGTCCCGCACCGCGAACCACCGGTCGAACGCGCGCTCGTACAGCGCCGCACACCGCTGGAGGTCGGCGCACTGCGCCATCGCTACGTTCAGCTCGAAGTCCTGTAGGTACGCCGACAAGACCGCATCCCGCGGATCGCGGATCACCGCGACGATCGGCGCCCCGGGGAACGCGCGCGCGAGCAGCTCGACCCGCAGCAGGTTCAGCGGCAGCTTGTCCACCACCAGGCCTTCGTGCGCCGGGATCCTCGCGTGCACCCGGCGCCACCACGCGGCGCGGATCGCCCTGCCGACCGCCGGATCGCGCGAGCGCAACGTGGCGGTGACCAGGTCGGCGCCCGGGAGCACGTCGCCGACCGCGCCGTCGACCAGGGGGAGCTCGTCGAGCGTCCGGATCGCCGGGTGCGCCTCGAGCAGCTGCTGCACCAGCGTGGTGCCGGAGCGCGGGAACCCGACCACGAACGCCGCGGCGCCGCCCTCCTCCCGCTCGGTCGGGAGCGGCCCGACCGCCGACGCGCGCAGCCGGTCGAGGGTCGCCGGCAGCCGATCGAGGTCCCCACCGGACTGGGTCCACGCGCGCAGGGCGGAGGTGTTCCCGCGCCCCGCCGCGGCCATCGCCTCCGCCGGGCGCCCTCGGCGCGCCTCGATCCGGGCCAGCTCCATCCACAGACTGCTGTCGTCGGGGTCGACCGCGAGCAGGGACCGCGCCCGCTCGGCCGCGTCGTCGAGCCGGCCGTCGTTGTGATCGAGGCGGACCAGGATCCGCTGCGCCGACGGGTGGTCGGGGTCGAGGTCGAGCACCTGCTCCACCAGCGCCCGCGCTTCGCCCCGCGCGTCGGCCCGCTCGAGCCGCTCGGCGAGCCGCAGCCGCACCGAAGGGTCGTCCGGGTCGAGCCGGGCCGCCTGGCGCCGGGCGTCGATGCCGGCGTCGAGCCGCCCGAGCGCCTCGAACGCGCGCGCGATCCGCTCCCACCCGCGGGAGGTGCGCGGCAGCCGCGACAACACGTGCTCCACGTGGGTGAGCGCGTCGATCGTTCGGCCCGCCCGGGCCAGCGCCACCGCGAGCAGCGCAGCCGACTCGAGCCCTCCGCCGCGCCGGAACGCCTCCTTCGCCGCCTCGACCGCGGCGTCGGGCTGGCCGAGCCCGAGCAGCGCCTCGGCCGCGTCGTCCCACGCGTCCTGGTCGTCTGCGCGCTGGGCGAGGTGCGCGGTGAGCAGTTGCACCGCGCGGGCCGGTCGGCCGGCGGCGAGGTGGGTACGGGCTTCTTCACGAACGTCCATGGGGGGACCATCGACCCCGGGCGCGCCCACTTGAGCGCGCCCGCGCTCACCACCACAGGCCCTCGTCGTCGATCAGCCGCACCGCCGCCTCCACGAGGTGAACGGGCGCCCGGCTCTCTGCTTACGGTGGATCCCACGGCACGAGCGGCGGCAGGTCGGGGACCGACGGCACCGACGCGGGTCGCCGGAGCAGCGGGTGGGGCCGGTCGAGCTGCGCGGGCCACGTGTCCCACCGCGCGGCCAGGTGGTGCGACGGGTGGAGGACCCGCAGCTGTGCGGTGTCCTCGAGCAGGCGCATCCACGCGAACGGCAGCACCGGCGGGTCACTCACCTCCAGGGTGCGGGCGAGCACGGTGGTGCAGTTGGTCGACAGCGCCCGGTACCGCTCGGGGAGCCGCTCGCCGCGGCGCAGCTGGTCGCGCTGGTCGGTGTACCAGCCCGCCGCTGTCGAGGCGATCCGGTCGCGCTCTGCGGGGGTGGTGTCGAGCCACAGCTCGTAGATCTCTCGGTTGTGCGCTTGGGCATCGGCGAACCAGCCCCGGTCCACCGGGTCGACGTTGCGGAACAGCACCAACGCGCCGCGCTGGTCGTCGATGTGCTCCAGGAACGGCTCGCCGGGGTGCTCTTCGCGGAACGACCGGAGGTTCCAGTCCGACAGGCGGTACGTCTCGTACTCGAAGTCCTCGAGCCGGCCGTCGCGGCAGCCCACCACCCGCAGCGACACGTGGCCCCACGCCATCGAGCCTTGTTTGCGCGCGTACACCACCACCGCGACGCCGAGGGTGGACGCGCCCTCGGCCGGGCAGGTGACCGCGGCGCGCATCGGCCAATCGCCGCGGCGCGCCGCGAGCGACGAGGCGTCGACCCACCACTCCGCGGCCGCTGGGTACCACCACACCCCGCGGAGTTAGCCCGCTTCCGCCGCGCTGGCGAACCACAGCAGGGCCATCGCGCCGCCGTACAGCCCGAGGGTGCTCGCGATCCCGATCCACCCGAGCCCGGCGTCGCCGTTCCCCACGAGGAACAGGCAGACCCCGATCACCGAGACCGACGCGACAGCCCCTCCGAGGCCCACGATCACCGAGAGGTTGCTCGCGTCCATCGTGTGGTCCGGCAGCTTCCACTGTTCGGGCGTCGGCGGGTGACCCATGAGACCTCCGGGGGTCGACCTGCAACCGCCGTACCACCTCGGGATTCGCCTGGGGCGGCGCGGTCCGATCCCTCGACGTGTGAGATCCCACAGGTCGGTGTGCGAGAGAGCACGAAGTGCACCCGCGCCGCGTTCAGAACCCGCCGGACAACAACACCCCACCGATCCCGACGCCGACCGCCCCCGCCAGGCTCACCCCGCTGGTGACCACCATCAAGTTCGTCTTGTTGCGGGCGGTCTCGAGCTGCTTCGGGTTCTCGGCGTCGGACAGCTGGCCGGACCAGCTGCTCGCCAGCGCGTAGGTCCCGCCGCTCACCGCCGCGAGCGCGACGGTGACGCCGATCGGCACCACCGGGAAGTCCGAATCTCCCGGGGGTCGCGCGGGCTTGGTGGGCTTCGCGATCGGGGCGGGGAGAGGCGCGCCGCCCACCAGCCAGGCCGGAGGCACCAGGTCGCCGGCGGAGTCGGTCAGGAACCGCTCGGGGAACCGGTGTCCGTCTTGCCACCCCCCGTCGACCCGCTGGCGCGAACGATCGAACACCTGCACCAGCGTGGGCAGGTCGTCGGGCGCCTCGGGCCGCGGGAGGAACCGGCCGTTCGCGAACACTCCGCCCCCGCGCGGGGCCAGAAGACCCCGGTCGGGCACCACCGCCACCGGGGGCACCGCCGCCGCGTCGATCCACTGGCGAGCCGGGTGGTCGGCGGGGAACAACTTCTCGTCCCACCCGAGCTCGGGCTCCGCGAGCTTCGAGGCGGCTCCCCACCGGGTCGCCTGCGCCTCCTGCTGGCCGTAGAAGTACACCACCGCCTGGTACCGGGCGAACAGCGCGAACAGGTGCAGGTCCGCCACCTCGTCGAGGCACGGCATCCGCTCGCGCACCGCGTTGATGTGCTTCTGCGCGTCGACGAGGTCGTTCTCGGCCAGCGCGTCCCCCACCTCGCCGACCTCCGCCCCGAGCTGGATCCGGCTGAACGGGGTGTCACACGCCTGCTGGCCCCACCCGGCCGTCGCGAGCCAAACCGCGATCATGCGGCACCTCCGCAGGTCGCGACTTCCACGTCGTCCGGGTAGTCCGGGTCGAGCCCCGGGCACGCGTCGAACCTCGCGCTGTCGAGCCCGTCACAGTCCCGGTCCGCGCCGTCGAGGGGGTCCGCCGCGCACGGGTAGCTCGTCGGATCGTCGGGCGCGCAGTCCGCTTTGTCCGGCCAATCGTCGCCGTCCTGGTCGGGCTCGGTGCCGCAGTCGGTGTCGCACCCGTCGCCCCGGCGGTCGGGCGCGTACGGGTAGACGCCCGGGTCGTTCGGGGCGCAGTCGTCGCCGACGGGCCACAGGTCGCCGTCCACGTCCCACAGCTCGAGGTACTCGTCGTGCCCGACGTACGCGCAGCCGCCGAGCCCCACCAGCAGCCCCAACCCCACCAGGCCGAGGAGGGGCGAACGGAGGACGGAGTCCGGGGACCATAGATTCCGCGGGGGGTGGGACACGGGCACCTCCGGACCAGTGTCGCTCAGACCAGGCGCTCGAGCCAGTCCGTCCCCCAGGCGAGCGCGGTGGCCACCGCGATGATCGGGCCGGTGACGAGCCAGGTGGCCTGTGGCGCCTCCCCCGGATCCCGCCCCGCGGCCCGCTCGGCGGTGTACTTCGCGGTCGCCGCGAGGTTGCCGAGCCTGCCCCGGAG
>JBEBJC010000620.1:0-5249 GCA_040080105.1 Myxococcota bacterium | reverse complement strand
GGCGCTCGCGCACGGTGGGCTCGAGCACCTCGAACACCAGCGACGACTTGCCGGAGCCCGACACGCCGGTGACCGCCACCAGCGAGCCCAGCGGGAACGACACGTCCACCGCGCCGAGGTTGTTCGCGGTCGCCCCCGACAAGGTGAGCGAGCCGGTCTTCTTCCGCCGCTTCTTCGGCACCGCGATCCGCTGCTCGCCGCGGAGCCACGCCGCGGTCGGGCTTCGCCGATCTTCGATCAGCGCCGCCGGCACCTCCGCGGCGCAGATCTCTCCCCCGTTGCGCCCCGCGCCCGGCCCCACGTCGACCACGAAGTCGGCCGCGAGGATCGTCTCCGCGTCGTGCTCGACCACCAGCACGCTGTTCCCGCGATCCACCAGCCGGCGGAGGGCGCCGAGCAGCCGCCGGTTGTCCCGCGCGTGCAGCCCGATCGACGGCTCGTCGAGCACGTAGGTCACCCCGCGCAGCGCCGAGCCGACCTGCGCCGCGAGGCGGATCCGCTGGGACTCCCCGCCCGACAGGGTGGCCGCGGACCGATCGAGGGTCAGGTACCCGAGCCCGACCTCGTGCAGGAACTCGAGCCGGCCGCGGATCTCGACCAGGATCTGCTCGCCGATCTCCCGCTCGGCACCCTTCAGCTCCAACCCCCGGAACCACGCGAGCGCCTCCTCGACCGACCGACCCGCGAGCCACGGGAGGTTGTGCTCGCGGAACGTGACCGCGCGCGCGATCGGGTTCAGCCGCTGGCCGGCGCACCCGAGGCACGGCTCCCGCCGCCGGAACCGGCCGAGGGTGGGCAGGCCGGTGTAGCCCCACACCACCTCGACCATCCCCAGCAGCCCGCGCCACGTGCGCTCGCGCACCTCGGACCGATCCGCTCGCTCCACCTCCGTGATCCACGTCAGCTCGGGATCGCCGTGCAACAGCCGGTGTCGCACGTCGGCGGGCCACTCCCCCACCGGCCGCGCGACCGGGGCGCCGAGCTTGTGCGCGACCTGCACCAGCGCGCCCGTGTCGAACAACGCGAACGGGAGCTTCCCCTCGTCGTTGAACCCGAGGAACGCCTCGGGCACCCGCAGGGTCGGGTCGATCAACAGGTCGGGGTCGAACCGCTCGAGCGCGCCGAGCCCGTTGCAGTCGGGACACGCGCCCTGGGGGGCGTTGAACGAGAACAGGCGCGGCTCGAGCTCCGGGATCGCGAGCTCCGGGTGATCGGGGCACCCGCGGTCGGTCGAGTAGGTGAGGTCGACGCCGGTCTCGGGGCCGCCCTCCCCGTCGAGCCGGATCCCGAGCGCCCCCTTGCCCAGCCGAGCCGCGGCCTCGAGCGCTTCGTACAGGCGGGTCCGGTCGACCGGGTCGATCCGCAGCCGATCGACCACCACCTCGATCGTGTGCTTCTCGTACCGCGCGAGCGCCGGCGGCGACTCGAGCTCGACCATCTGCCCGTCGATCCGGGCGCGCACCCACCCGGCGCCGCGCAGCTCGTCGAGCTCCTTGCGGTACTCTCCCTTGCGCTCGCGCACCACCGGGCCGAGCACCACCGCCCGCCGCCCGGCGTGCTCGCCGAGCAGCCGGTCGACGATCTGGCCCACGGTGAGGCGCGACACGACCCGGCCACACGCCGGGCAGTGGGGCGTGCCGAGGCGGGCCATCAGCAGCCGGAGGTGGTCGGTGAGCTCGGTGACCGTGCCCACGGTCGAGCGCGGGTTGCGGTTCACCGTCTTCTGGTCGATCGACAACGTGGGCGAGATCCCGTCGACCGCGTCGACCGGGGGGCGCTCCAGCTGACCGACGAATTGCCGGGCGTACGACGACAACGACTCCACGAACCGGCGCTGCCCCTCCATGTAGATCGTGTCGTACGCGAGCGACGACTTCCCCGACCCCGACACGCCGGTGAACACCACCAGCTGGTGCCGAGGGACGTCGATGTCCACGCCCTTGAGGTTGTGGGTGCGCGCGTTGCGGACGGAGATGTGGGTCGGTTCGGACACTGGACGGATGTCTAGCGTCCGGCGCGCGGGCCGGCACCCGCGGCCGAAGGCCAGATCGAACAGTCCGCTCGATTCGCCGACGATTCGCGATCGAGTTGGACGGCGGGACCCGATTTGGCTACGTGGAGAGGTCCCGGGGGTGTGGTGTGGGGGAAGTCATCGACCTGGAGGCGGTGCGGAGGCGAGCCGACACGCCACTCGGCGGCGGGCTGTCCGCGGCCAACGTGGATCGGCCGGTGGATCTCGAGTCGATCGGCTGGTTGGCGGTCGAAGAGGGCGACGACGGCGAACCCGTGCGGTGGTTCCACCCGCGGCACATCGCGCAGATCGGGCTCGTGCCCACTTCGCCCGAGTGGGTGTTCCTCGACCACCAGGGGCGGGTGCGGGCGTGGTCCTCACTCACGGTCGAGCAGGTCGCGCGGGCGCTCGACGCGGGCGAGCTGCCGTCGCCCGACGTGACGATGACCTGGGACGGGTCGGTGGTGCTCCCCGACGAGGGGGAGTAGCCGCTGACGCCCGCGCAGGTGTGCGGGGATAATGGGTTCTCGGAGGATCGATGCGCCTGCCGGCCCTGGTCCTGCTCGTCACCGCATGCCGCGATCCCCGGCCCGAACCGGGGACCGGATCTCGCCCCGACAGCGCCGAAGACTCGTCCTCCACCGGGGTGTCGACCACCGGGGAGACCGGGGAGGCGCCGGCCACGCTGCGGATCGTGTTCGTGTCCCGCCAGATCCCCGATCGAGGCACGGTCCACTGGGACGTGCCGCGCGATCTGGTCGGCGTCGGACCCCACAGCCGGGTGCGCCCCGCCGCCCCCGGACGCCTGCAGGTGCTCGAGCAGGACGGCTCGGTCACCACGCTGGTCGACGGCGCCGCCCCCGAGCCGCCGTTCTCGCTGATCGACGTGAACGCGCCCACCGTGTCGTACGACGGCCGCACGATCGTGTTCGCCGGCCTGGGAGTGGGCAGCTGGCCCGACGATCCGGCACGGTCGATCGGGGGCTGGCGTCTGTATGCGATCGACGCGGACGGTGGCAACCTGCGGGCGGTGACCACCTCCGACCAGGAGCTGGACTACACTCAGTTCGGCGAGGCCGCAGCCGGCCTGCAGGGATACGACGACATCGATCCCCAGTTCCTGCCCGACGGCCGCGTCGTGTTCTCGTCCACGCGCTGGCCGGCGTTCGCACAGTACGCCGGTGTGCGCGCGAGCCAACTGTACGTGGTGTCGCAGGACGGGACCGGACTGCACCGGATCACCTCGGAGCGCAACGGCGCCGATCGGCCGCTGGTCGATCCGGTCACCGGGAAGATCGTGTACGCGCGCTGGTGGCGGAACGTGCGGTTGCCGATCGAAGACCGATCCACCGTGTTCGCGAACGGGTCGGACGCCTCCGGCGGGTACCTGCAGAAGGACGGCCTCACGACCGACGTGGCAGCGGCGGTCGGAGGCGCGCAGATGGCGCGCAACGCCTGGCACGCCGCCACCATCAACACGGACGGCGGCGGCCTCGCGATGTTCACCGGCGTGCTCCGCGACGAGGACGCGAACCTCGCGTACGGCGGCGCGTTCGCCCCCGACGGCACCCTGTACGCGAACTACTTCCCGACCCACGACCTGACCGACGCGGCCGGGTTCGGCGGCATACGCCGGTACCTGCGCGGCCCGGAGCCGTATGTCCCGGTGCTCGGCGTCACCGCGCCCGGGGCGGAGCTCGTGAGTGAAGACCCCCCGTCGCTGGGGGTGTTCCCCGGCCCGTACGCCGTGGACCCCGAAGTGCTCCCGAGCGGCGACCTGGTGGTGTCCCTGGCCCAGGGGGTAGACCAGGACTACGGCCTGTACACGGTCGCGCCCGACGGGTCCGGGCTCACCCCGCTGTTCGACGCGCCGGGCACGGCGGAGCTCCGCGCGCGGGTGATCGCGCCGAAGCCCCTCCCCCCGCCGTTCTACGAGATCCACGACCCGCTCGCGAACGAGGTGCCGATCCCCGACGCGAACGGCCCGTACGACGCGTACGGCACGTTCACGTTCGGCGCGCTGAACATCTTCTTCAACGCGCCGGTCGACTTCGACATCGTCAGCGCCCCGGCGATCGGCTCGGTGAAGACGATCCGGTTCTTCCTCGACCAGCAGCGCACCTCGCCCGGGAGCTCGCCCGCGCTCGATTGGCCGATCGAGCTCGGCGAGGTCGCGGTGGACGCGAACGGAGCGGTCACCGACGGGTACGCGCCCGCCGGGGTCCCGCTGTTCGAACAGCTCCGCGGCCCGAACGACGAGATCCCGCTCACGCCGCCCGAGGGGGCGGGGCACGTCACCGGGATGAACTTCGGCATCCCCGACGGGTTCGCGTTGTGTGTCGGGTGCCACGCGGGCCACTCGATGATCCCGTCGATCCCCGATCACTCCGAGACCCGCTGGACGAACCTCGCCCCGGGCGCGGCGGTGACCGTGTCGTCGAGCCGCGATCCTTCGCGGGACGGTGCGGTGGTCGATCGCCGCGCCGCGAAGGGGCTGGCCCACGATCCGTGGACCACGGCCCCCGGCGCGACCGAGGATCAGTGGGTGGAGCTGCGGTTCCTGGTCCCGATCCGGATCCAGGCGGTTCGGCTGTGGGATCCGCGGCCGGACAGCTCGAGCACCCTGCACGTCGACCAATCCACGGTGGAGCTGGTGGACGACCAGGGCGAGGTCGTCGCCGCGTCCGCGTCCGGTCCACTGTCCGCCGGCGGGACCGACGTGCCGTTCGCGCAGGAGCCGATCGCCCGCGTGGTGCGGGTGCGGCTCGACGCGGTCAGCGGCACGTTCGACGGCGAGCCGTGCGCCGGGCTCGCCGAGATCGAGGTGGTGGGCCAGGGCGGGTTGTAGTCAGGTCCCGAACAGGAACGGGTACGACACCACCACGATCCCGTGCCCGCGAGGCTCGGGGAACCGCATCTTCAGGAACCGGCCGGTCATGCAGGACTGGACCGCGTCACTCTGGAGGCTACCGGACGCCCGCGCGGCGGAGACCGTCCCGTCGCCCGAGATGGTGAACTTCATCGTCACCTTCCCCGCGAGTGACGCGTCCTTCTGCAGCTCGCGCTGGTAGCAGTACCGGATCGCGGTCAGGTTCCGCTTCACCACCTCGTCGATCTGTGACCGATCGAGCTGACCGACGAGGATCACGTCGCCGCCGAGGCTCTCGATCCGGCCGTCCTGCTTGGTCCCGCCGATCCCGTCGCCCACGCCCAACCCGCCGGGCCCGCCGCCGCGAGG
>JBEBJC010000619.1:0-5249 GCA_040080105.1 Myxococcota bacterium | reverse complement strand
CGGCGCATGAACCAGGGCGCCGCGCACCTCGTGGACAACGTGTTCCCGAGGGCTCCCGTGCGCCAGTGGGTCCTTTCGCTTCCCATGCCGCTGCGGTTCGCCTCGCGTGGGGCGGCGAGCTGTGCCGCGAGGTGCTGGCGACCTTCCTGTCCGCCGTGTTCGCGCACTACCGGGACGCCACGGGCCTTGCGGAGGCCGCGGCGGATTGGTGACGCCTAAGCAAACTTTGGCTCCTGGGGACAGGTAGGATAAGCGCCGCCTCCATGATTCCGCTTCATCGCGGGGTACCCGCTCGTGTCGTCGAGCGGTACCCTGGCGCTGGGATCGAGTCCGCGGGCAACGACGGAACCTACTCTTTCAAAGCCTTCCGCGGAGGCCGGCGGGCGAAGCCGCAGGAGTGGGCGCACCTGTCCGTGGAGCGCGCACGAGCCCCCTGTCACGGTTCAGGCGGCCGCGGGCGGGCCCCGTGCGCTCCACAGGCGCGGGGACGACGGACGCCCGAGACAGCCCAGCACGCGCCGCGTCGCCCACCGACCCTGGCCTACGATGGGTCGCCGGACCATCCGCCGGAGCGGGTGGTAGAGCGCATGCGCACCCAGCTCGCCGGCGCGGACCTGGACGACAGCATGCGGGAGGACGCGGGCAAGGTGGTGGCGTCGGTGGAGGAGGCGTTCCGGTCGGCGCCGTCTGTGCTCGAGCGGGCCCGGCGGCTGGTTCGGTACGCGGCCCGGCTGACCGAGACCGATCTGTGCCAGGGGCGGGAGCGCAAGGTGGCCGCGGAGGCCGTGCAGCATGCGATCCAGGCCTACGGCGAGGCCCGCGAGGCCGCAGCGAGGGGCAAGACCGCGAGCGTTCGGAACAAGTTCCGCTCAACGGTGGAGTGGGCTGCGCTGGCGGCAGCGAAGACCGCGCGCGGGTGCGCGTCGGGCCAGACGACCATCGCGCCCCGAAAGGCTCACACGCCGGTCGAGCCCGCAGCGCCCGAGCCCACAAGCAAGGGGAAGGGGAAGCTCGAGCCGGTTGCAGCGACGAGCGAGCCGCGGCGCTCGAGTCGGCGGCGGATGGGCACGCGGCCCGTGGCCGAAGCAGATGCGGAGAAGGACAAGCTGCTCCTGAACGCGTTCCAGGATGCCGTGGCGTCGGCCATCAGCGACCCTTGAGTGTTGCGGGTCGACGCCCACAGGCAGCATGTCGCGGATGAACCGCTCGCCCCCTACGTCGAGCTTGCGCGAGGTGTCGTGCGCCGGCCGCCCGTCGGCCGCTGTTCCACGTGCCGGTCTGCCCCTCAAGGACCTGGTCGGCGATGCCCCTCCCGTTGTTGTACGTTCCAACGCGCGTCGCGTGGCTCTCGGCGGGGTACCGCGCTGCAATCGGGACCTCCTGCCGGCCCAGATCACCTGTCCTGATCGGTCGACCGCGTCGACCCGGCCGCCCGAGTGTAGAGCGTCGGCGCTTGGCGTGCCATACAGTAAGGCAGATCCCGACCAGTTGCAGACGCGCCACCAGTCACGGTCGGCGCAGAGGTATGGTGGGGCCTGTCGCCAGCGGTGTAGAAGTGCGCTAGGCTTGATTTGGGTGAATATAGTGGCGAACCTGGACATCATCTACGGTGAGGCAACCAACCCGGCGCTACTCAGAGGCCTGGTGGCTACGCTTCAAAGCATCGATCCCACGGGCACTCTGTATCTCGGCTACCCGGTCCTTGCCTCCGCCGATTCTCGGATTAGCATCGATGCAATGCTCATTTCACGTGAGCACGGCCTTGTTGCGTTTCTGTTCGGACAATCCCCCCCAACGGCCGGCGGAGATCCCTGGGAGCCTCTGCGCTTGCAGCAGGATGCGCTCTACGGAGCGCTTGAAAGCTACCTCGGGCGACACCCATCACTGCGAAGTGGACGGCGCCTCGCCTTCGACATCAACACGGTGACGATTCTGCCGACAGCCCCTCCCCCAAGCGCGGGAATGGTTGGTGGTGAGGGACTCTACGTCGACCTAACCGGACTCGTGCAAGCGCTTGCCACCCTCTCGCCGATAACTGATGCTGTAAAGCACAACCTTGACGCCGCTGTTAACAAGGTTTCTACGATTCGGCCATCCAAGAAGCGCGCGAACGTAACGCGCGAGGATTCTCGTGGCGCGAGGCTGAAAGCGATCGAGAAAGAAATCGCGAATCTGGACCGATGGCAGAAGAGATCGGCCATCGAAGTGCCGGACGGCGTGCAGCGAATTCGCGGCTTGGCAGGGTCTGGAAAGACTGTTGTCCTAGCTTTGAAAGCGGCATATCTTCATGCTCAGCACCCCGACTGGCGAATCGCCCTGACCTTCTACACCCGGTCCTTGTACCAGCAGCTCGAAGACCTTACCCGGCGCTTCTGTTTCGAACACCTGCTGGATGAGCCTGATTGGACGAAGCTTCAGATCCTCCATAGCTGGGGCTCGATGCGGGACAGAAGCGGCATTTACACCACACTTGCTGTCGCGCTTGGTCACCCTATTCGCGATTGGGCATCGGCCAAGGCACTCTATGGGCAGGACAATGCATTCGCTGGCATTTGTCGCGAATTGCTCGATGCGGCACGCGCCCGGAGCCGTGTCATCGAACCTGTATTTGATGCGGTGCTTATTGATGAGGCTCAGGATCTGCCCCAGGAATTTTTCGAGCTAGTGGCCATCTACACCCGGGCTCCTAGGCGGATCGCATTCGCCTACGATGAGCTCCAGCAGCTCAGTGCAGAAATCGTACCTTCCGTTGAGACCCTGTTCGGGCGCGATGACGTCAGTGGCCTCCCTAGGATGCGCCTAGGCGCGGGTGCGGGGAATGCCCGCGACGATGTTGTTCTGCCGGTTTGTTACCGGAATCCGCCGTGGACGCTCACGGTCGCCCACGCAATTGGTTTTGGCATTTATCGGAATGGAGGATTGGTCCAGCACTTCGACAACGCCTCTCTTTGGAAGGAGGTTGGATATCGGGTGAATTCAGGCAACCTGGCGGACGGGAATAGCGTCGCGTTGTCCCGTGATCCCAATTCCTACCCTCGCTTCTTCGTTGATCAACTTACTGCGGCGGACGCAGTGGTGTTCACGTCATTCGCCACCGATCGGGAGCAGCTGCAGTGGGTTGCGAAAAATATTCAGCAAAACCTTGAAAAGGACGAAATTGATGCAGACGACATCTTGGTAGTGTTGCCGAACACCTACACTGCGAAGAGTCGTTCAGTTGAGCTTGTCCGCGCCTTGAATCAGCATGGTGTCACTGCCCACCTGGTCGGCGCGACATCAAGCCAGGACCGCATGTTTAAGGAGAACTCTGTGGCCATTACGCACATCTATCGCGCAAAGGGCAACGAGGCGGCGATGGTGTACGTCGTGGATGCTGAGTATGCCGTTGCAAACCGCTCCACCTCTGCTGCTGGTTTGGCAAGCAGGCGCAACATCCTCTTCACGGCTATTACCCGTGCTAAGGCGTGGGTGCGAGTAACCGGTGTTGGTTCGGGTATGCGCGCGCTTTGTGAGGAGTACCAGAAGGTGGTAAGTCACGACTACCAGCTGGTCTTCAAGATCCCAACCCCTGAAGAGCGCGGACTCCTACGGCAGCTGCATCGTGACAGGAGCGAGACTGAGACCGCCGCTCGAAGGGAGGCGATTAGGAGCGTCGAAGGTGCGCTTGAAGCGATCGATCGCGGCGACATCGATATGGACGATCTCCCGCCGGATGTCAGGCGTCGGCTGAAGAATCTCGCCAATGAGCCTTCCGGCGATTCGTGAGTCACCGATGCCCAGCCCGATGGGACTTCGTTCGAGCATCAGAAACATCCTGGATGTGCTCGGCAGTTTAGACGTTCTCCTACTGTGGAACGACGTCGGAGTGGACGAGGCGAATGGCGTATGGACGATTAGTTGGAAGCCCGCTCCCCCCGGACATCTCTTTCGGCTCGCGCATGACCGGCTGGATAGCTATCCGGCCTGGGTAGCTGAGCAGGCGTTTTCTGCCGTCTTGTTAGATGGCGCACTTATTCAGCTGACTTGGTCTATCGTCGGCGGCGAAGTTACCGCGCACCGCCTGGCGTACATTCCGTGTCCGCTGGTCTTGGATCCCGACCTGTTGAAGACGGAACCACTGCTGGACGTATGGGACCTCGCCATGGATTCCTCCGTTCCGGAAGTGATCTTGCGCAGCGCAATTCGATTTGACTTTGACCCTGTCGCAGCAGCGCCCGGACACCCCGCCTCGCATCTGACTTTCAACGATCCTGAGTGCCGGATCGCCGTTGCTCATCCGCTCGGCCCAAACGAGTTTTTCAGGTTTGTATTTCGAAATTTCTATCCTGACATTTGGCATCGCGTGACGTACCTTCAATCGTTGAAACAGGGATTTGATCACCAAAGGACACTCGTCGACGACGAATGCGAGGAGCTTCACCTGCGGTGGGAACGATCCCGGCGTTAGCGCTGTGCAGCAGCGAACATGCGGCTCCCGGGCAAGCGCCAGCACTGGTGGCGGCAGCGCCACCGGGCGGACCTTATGGGACGTGACCGGCATGGGGCGGGCCGGACCTGTCCGTGTGCTCGACCAGGCGGTACAGCACCCGGAACCTGGCGTCGTCGAGACTCCCCACGAACCTCCGCAGCGACAGGCTCTTGCCGACGCCCAATTCGGCCCGTGTCACCGTCGCCACGGTCCGCCTGGAGCGGAGGCCAGTGGAACCGGCCCCTTCTCGAGCCTTTTGGGTGCAGGTCCGATCGGAGGCGGGTTGCTGAGGGTGATCCAGCCGAATCGGACACCCTCCTGAGCGACGCACGAGCCAAGGAGCGCACGGGGCCGAGGCCGGCTATGCCGAAGTTGCGACACAAACAGCAACCGGTGGCCCCGTGCCCGTACAGACTATCGACCTGCGCGTCGGGGGACAGGTAGGATAAGCGCCGCCTCCATGATTCCGCTTCATCGCGGGGTACCCGCTCGTGTCGTCGAGCGGTACCCTGGCGCTGGGATCGAGTCCGCGGGCAACGACGGAACCTACTCTTTCAAAGCCTTCCGCGGAGGCCGGCGGGCGAAGCCGCAGGAGTGGGCGCACCTGTCCGTGGAGCGCGCACGAGCCCCCTGTCACGGTTCAGGCGGCCGCGGGCGGGCCCCGTGCGCTCCACAGGCGCGGGGTGACCCGTCAGCGAAGCCCGGAGGCCCGACCCGTGGTCGTCGGGTGATCAGGGTGGCGGAGGTTCGTCCATGGCCGACACCCGCAAGATCCGCGATG
>JBEBJC010000618.1:0-5252 GCA_040080105.1 Myxococcota bacterium | reverse complement strand
GGGGTGGGCTCCGGTGGGTCCGGCAGGGCCACCTCGGGGTGGCGGCACGCGAGCACCGCGAACAGCGTCATGTCGACTCCGGGTGGAGGAACGGGGCCCAGGTCCACTCCTTACACCACGCGGCGCTGTGCGGCCTCGCTCGCCGACAGCAGTCGGGCTTCACCGCTGGCACGGTGATAGGGAACGACGACGAGAACGTCGTCGTGGAGCATCGTCGATGAACGACGAAGAAGTCGTCGAGCGGGTTCGGCGCGAGGGGCAGGACGGCTCCGCGATCGAGGTAGCCGAGCTGCTGGGTAGGCTGATTCCGGGCGGCCTCACCCAAGGGTCGCTGGTGACCTACTTCAAGCGCGCGTTTCCGGCCATCCCGTTGCGAGTCCTGTCGGAGGCTTCCGGCTGGCATCGGGTGAGCGGCGGAGGGATCGGCGATGCGCAATTCGAGGAGCGGCTCCGAGCTTGGATCCCGAGCCCAGGTTCCACCTCCAGCCATCCGGTGACCTGGAGCCCCATGATCCTCCGGCTCGCGAAGGCGGTGTCCGCCGCCGTGTCGGAGACGTACGGCGTGAGCGTACCCCCCGAAGCCGTGATGGAGGGCCTCGAGCGGCTCCTCCTCCCCCCGCGCGACCTGTTGCGATGCTGGAGCGAAGGATTGCTGTCCCGTCGAGAGGTCGCGGTGGCGATCGCAGACCGTGTGTTCGTCGCCTCGGTGAAACCGGCCGAACGGTGGACGAACGACCAGCACGACCGGTTCCTGGAGCTCGTTCGGTCTCACCTGGCGGAGATCCTCGACGCGACGCGGAGCGGAAGAAGCCAGCCGTGAGGGGGCGACAGGTCGACCGAGAACTCGACGCGCGAACCAGCACGGATGAGCCTCGCTGGGTTCGAGGCCGGCAGAAGAGCCGAGGCGGCAGTCTCGCCGGGCTTCGGGCGGTGGCACCTGGGCAAACGTGCAGGGGTCAGGTAGGGTTCGGAGGTGCCGATGGACCCACCAGGCAAGTCGCCACCCCGACCCGGCATCCTCGGCCGTGACCCCGCGCCGGGCCGCGGTCCGGACGGGTCCCTGCCCGACGGGTTCCGGATCGCTGCGCCCGCGGTGAGCCTGCCGAAGGGCGTGGGCACTTCTGGATGATGTGGTCGGCGCCGGTCGCGTCGTGGCCAACAAGCTGGAGCCCCACGAAGTCCGCTTCGCGAACGAGATCGTCGAGCTCCGCGGAGGAACCCTGGTGGGCAACACAGCCCGCGGGGCGCCCGGAATCGATGCCACCCTCGATGGACTGCCGATTTCCTTGAAGGAGACTGAAGGCGGATTCGCGGCGGTGTTGCGACACGCTTCCGCCGCGGAAGCGTCCGCCAGACGAGCCGGATACTCTGGTGTGGAAGTCTTCATTCGTGCCCCGAACATCGACAACGCCGATGCTCTTTCGGACTTCGTCCGCAATGGTCTACTTGCACTCATCCCGAATCAGGGCACGGTCTCGGCGATCAACATCTTGACCGCGAAGGGGTGGTACCGGATTCCCGGGAGATAGTGATGGCAGTCGAACTCTCACTGGTGTCCAAGTTCATCGATGCGTCGCCCGAGCGTGTGGCCGAGGTCGTCGAGGCCATTCTTGGCCGCGGTCTGGACCGTCCAATCGTATTGGATGTCCGCGGAGACGACGAGAATTGGCTTTGCGTCAATACAACCCATGCGTGCGTTCAACTACTCAAGTACACAGTTCCGGCCTCAAAGCTCGGTCCAGCCGAACATCGCGTTAACATTTCGGTTGTGGACCGTGTCCCGTTGGCCGTGGTGCTACTGGCTGCCGCCGCAATCGTCCTCGGCGAGCGATCCGGAGCTTCAATCACCGACGAAGCCAGACTGTTTGGGTCGCTGCAATACACCGCAGTGGAACTTCGAAGTGTGCTTCGTGCTAGTTCGCCATGGACATCCGCAGACGAGGCCGCGTCGGCGTTGTGCTCACGCTTTGGTCTTGCCGGAGTCCTGCGTTCTCCGTGAAGGAGCACGTTGCTGCAGGGTGCGGTTCCATAACTGATCCGACGCGTTGGATGACTGCAGTCATATGACACTGGCGTCCCTGGCCGGGAGGGGACGGACCTCATGCCTGTAACTCGCGAGAACCTGCTTGATCGCCGCGCCCCAACGCTTGGCGTCCGACGTCGCGAGCGAGCGAAGTCCCATGATGGCCTGCGCACCAGGCTCGGCCCATCGAGCGCCCGCACGCTTCATCCGAACCTCCACCACGGTCTTCCCGGTCGCTTCCACGGTACCGCTGCCGATGGGCAGCCCGGCGGCGTGCACGGTGGCGTATCGGAGCCGCTCGCGGTGGTGTCGATGTAGGTGAGCGCGTTGTACAGGCCTTCGGGGATGGCGTCGTCGGGGTAGTCGAGCGCCCACGTGCGCAGCTCGGCCTCGATCTGGTCGACGGCATCGTCCCGTTCGAGCAGGTCGGCCTTCCAGTCGTGCACCAGGTCCTGCGAGAACCGGCGGACGGCGGCGTTCGCCTTGCCCAGGTGTTCGATGAGGTGCCAGAAGTCCACCAGGCGTGCCGCGACCGGGTGGGTGGCGACAGCCCGGTCGAGGATCGACTGCATCTCGGGACGCCCCGTCGGCGAGGGTGACCAGCTGGAGGTTCGGTCGTCTTCGCAGGACCGTGTCGATGTCGCGCGCGAGGCACCGCTCCATCGCGAGGGCGCCGTCGGTGGGGACGTGGGCGTATCGGACGGCGGTGAGCGGCACTCCGTCCTTGTCGTACAGCGTCCAGACCGCGGTGAACGCCATTCGGAAGTTCACCGAGATCGGGTTCGCCACGCCGGCCTCCACGTCCTCGGGGGTGAGCTCGCGGGCCTCGGCCATCGGCAGCGAAATCCGGTCGACCGACACCGACATCGCGGCGGCGCTCTCGTCCGTCCACGATGCCGGCGCGCAGGTCGAGGGGCACCACGGTGGGGCCGTTGCGCAGCTTCTCCTGGCGGTACAAGCCGCGGTTGATCTGCACCTCGCCACGCAGGCCGACGTACGTGCTCTCGGCCCGCTGGTTGAGCCGACGGTAGGTCCGGCCGCCGAACTCGACCCGCGGCGCGGTGGGGTCGAGCGACGCCAGCATGCTGGCCGAGGGCGGTGGTCTCCAGGCCCGCTACGAGGGCCATCAGCCGAAGCTCGCCGGCAGCGAAGTCCGGCTCGGCAGCGGTGTCATTGCGGAACGCCGCGATGTGCTGAACGTGGGCCGCGAGGTCCGCAGGAACCAGGATCGAGACGGCGGAGGCATCGGTGGACATGGTGACTCGCGGCGGGACGGTGGCCCAGCAGTACGATCCACCGTGCGACGTTGCGCAAGCCCTCCCGATCCGGATCCAGCAGGGCTCAGCACCTCCGACCCCCGCGAGCATCCGGGGACCGACTCAGGTGCGGCGCGCAGTTCAGGATCCGCACCCTTGTCACGCGACGAGCGACAACTACTTCTCCCCATCCGAGACAACTAGAACTCC
Organism: Myxococcota bacterium; assembly: GCA_040080105.1. Lineage (GTDB taxonomy): Bacteria > Myxococcota_A > UBA796 > UBA796 > JACKER01. The sequence continues at coordinate 1,763 of JBEBJC010000618.1, read as the reverse complement.
CGTCGGCGGACGATATGTCCTCGGGCGGTCCGCCGATCTGCCACCGCGGGGCGGCGGCCCTGTCGACCTGAGGGTCGGCTCCCGCACCTGGAGACACTCCGAAATCATGACCGAGAACGTCCCGGCTCCCCAACCCGCCCTCCTCTGGACGGGCAGAATCCTCACGGCGCTCCCCATCCTGGGGCTCTTCGCGAGCGCCGGCATCAAGCTCGGCCAATCCCCCGAAGTGCTCGAGGCCTTTCAGAAGTACGGGTACCCCACCAGCACCTTGGTCCAGATCGCTCTGTTCGAAGTGATCTGCGCGATTCTCTGCGCGATCCCGCAGACCGCGGTGTTCGGGGCGATCCTGGCCACGGCCTACCTCGGTGGCGCCAGCGCCACCCACGTCATGGCGGGTGAGCCCTTCGTCGCTCCGGTCGTCTTCGGGGTGCTCTTGTGGACCGGCATCGGGCTCCGCGACGCGCGTCTGCGCCGACTGTTGCCGTTCCGCTTTCTGTAGGAGCCGGCCCCCGATGGCGCGAGAACCCCGTGGTTCACGTCGTGCCCCCTGGCTCGTTCATCACTTCGTTCGGCGCTCCCCTAAGCCGTGAGCGCGTCATCGCTTCGCGGGTGAAGGCCCCAGCGGGCGGGTCAGGCGTCGAGCGAGGTGTGCGCGGCCACGATCCACGACACGTACAGGAACGTCAGCAGGATCCGCAGCTCGGAGGTGCTGTGGTCCTCCGAGGGAGGGCCGAGGACCAGCTCGGTGCGATGGAAGCGATCCTCTATCGTCGTGGGGGACAGGAGGAGCGACCTCACCTGGGCGTCGTCGATCTCGGCCGGGGGCCGCCCGTCGATCGAGACCGCCCCCAGCCAGATCAGGATCAGCAGGCCATGCTCCGGGGGCATCTTTGGGGCCCGCCCCAGGAGCGCGTGCAGCAGGTAATCGCTGCTGATCGCGGTCGACCGGAGCCACCCCTTCTCGAGGACCCGGGTGGCCGGCACCTCGACAGCGAACACCGCTCGCGAAGCGCGCCGCAGGCGGGCGATCGGCTCCCCATCGATGTCCCCGGTTCGGAGCTGCTGAAGCATCAGCTTGCCGCCGACGCGCTCCGCGGGCTCGACCCGATCCGACCGGCGCCTCGCGGCAGTGTTCGTCGCGGCCACCGGCGTGGTCCTGGCCACCAACGGCGACTTCTTCGACCGCCCTACGTCACGTTCTCCGAGGGCCAGGACCGGCGTGACCGGCCGTGTTCGCCGACGGTGGCGCCGCCCGGCGTGGCGGGGCATCGTCGCCCGATGTGGTGGACCCCGCCCGCGCACGCACACGACACCTCGACCGAGGCCGGCCTCCGACCGTTCGTGCGCGACGGGGCGCTGGTGGCGGCGTGGACCACCACCGGGCTGTGGGTGAACGACCGCGGCTGGCAGCGGGTTTGCCACGAGTCGCTCGATCGGGTGAACGACGTGTGGCTGGCGCCGGACGGGTCGTTCGTGCTGGCCACGTTCGACGGGCTGGTGCGCGCGACCGACGGCGGGTGCACCCGGACCCCCGATCCGTCTCGCCTGGCGCCGCTCGTCGCCCTGGTCCCGCTCGGTGACAGGCTCGCCGCGGTCGAGGTCCACGCCGACGGCGACCGGCTGCTCGTGTCCACCGACGGCGGGGCGTCGTTCGCCGACGTGGCCCCGCTGCCGGAGCCGATCGACGTGGGGTCGGTCGGGGCCGACGGCGACGGTGGGTGGTGGGTCGGCGCGGGGTACCTCGACCCCCGGCTGTTCTGGTC
>JBEBJC010000617.1:0-5258 GCA_040080105.1 Myxococcota bacterium | reverse complement strand
GGTGTGGGAGCTCGAGGGGCAGTACGCGCGCGCGTTGGCCGCCGAGCGCGACGCCGCCGCGCTCGACCCGGAGCACGACCGGTGTGTGGCGGCGCTCGCCCGGATCGAGCTCACCCACCGCCCGCTCGTGTCCACGGATAAGGGGGCACCACCGGAGGGGTGGTGACGTTCGACCGTGAGATCGACCAAGGGCTCGAGGGGGTATCGGTGCCGGCGGAGGTGCGCGCGGCCGCGGCCGGACACCTCGCGAGGTGGCGGACCGAGCCGCGGTTCGCGGCGTACCGCGGCGCGATCGACGCGCTCGTGTCCGCGGGCCGGTGGGACGAGCTGGTCGACGCGTTCCGCCAGGTGGTGCCGTTCGGGACGGGCGGTCGCCGGGGCTCGGTCGGGGTGGGGCCCAACCGGATCAACCCGTACACCGTGGGCACGAGCGTGCGCGGGCACGCGGAGTGGCTGCGCGCCACCGGCGTTTCCTCGGGCGCGCTGGTGATCGCGTACGACGTCCGCCGGTTCATCGATCTCGGCGGGCTGTACGGCGACGTGCCGTCGCCGGTGCGGCGGCTCACCAGCCGCGACCTGGCGGAGCTCGCGGCCCGGGTGTACGCGGCGAGCGGGTTCGTGGTCCACCTGCTGCCCCGCGGGGCGGCGCGGTACCTGTCGACGCCGGAGCTGTCGTTCACGATCCGCGCGCTCCGCGCCGTGGGCGGGTTGAACATCAGCGCGTCGCACAACCCGCCGGACGACAACGGGGTCAAGGTGTACGACGCGACCGGCGGCCAGCTGGTCCCGCCCGACGACGAGGCCCTGCTCGAGCAGGTCGCTCGGGTCACCGACGCGCCGGAGGCCGGGTGGGACGAGGCGGTGGCCGACGGTCGGATCCGGTTCCTGGGCGACGATCTACACCAGGCCTACGTCGAGGCGGTGGCGGCGGTCGCGCCCCCTGGCCCTCGGCGGATCGGGCTGCTGTACACCCCGCTGCACGGCACCGGGGTGGTGCACGAGGTGCTGGCGGCCGCCGGGTTCACCTGCGCGGTGCACGCCGCGCAGGCCGCGCCCGACGGGGCGTTCCCCACGGTGCCCGGCGGGGTGGCGAACCCCGAGGCGCCGGAGGTGATGGCGCACGCGCTCGCCGCCGCCGACCCCAGCGTCGCCCTGGTGTTCGGCACCGACCCCGACGCGGACCGGATCGGGTGTGAGGTGCGCCACCACGGGCGGTGGGTGCACCTCACCGGGAACGAGCTCGCGGCGTTGGTGGTGTTCGCCGCGCTGCGCCGCCCGCGCTCGCGCCGCCCGCTGGTGGTGGTGACCGAGGTGTCGTCGGTGTTGATCGGGCGGGTGGCGCGGGCCGCGGGCGCCGCGGTCGTCGACGACCTGCTGGTGGGGTTCAAGTACGTCGCCGAGGGGCTGCGGCGGCTCGAGCAGGAGGGGAGCTGGCGCGGGTGGTCGCGCGACGCGGTCGAGTTCGCGGTGGGGGCCGAGGAGTCCCACGGGGTGCTGGTCACCGACCGGATCCGCGACAAGGACGCGGCGGGGGGCGCGGTGTGGCTCGCGGTCCTCGGGGCCGAGCTCGCGCTGGAGGGCCGCACGCTGATCGATCAGCTCGACGCCCTGTGGACCCAGCACGGCTACGTGAAGAACGACCAGGTGTCGCTGAAGTACGGCGGCGCGACCGGGCCGTCGCGGCTCGCCGCGCTGCTCGACGGCCTGCGCGCGAGCCCGCCGCGGGCGATCGGCGAGCGGGGGGTGGTGAGCGCGGTCGACCACCGCGACCCGGCCGGCCGGTTCGGGCCGGTGTCGTCGGGGTCCGACCACGCGGCGCGCAACGTGCTGGTGTACACCCTCGCGCCCGGGGTGTCGGACGCCGGCGGGAGGGTGATCCTGCGCCCGTCCGGGACCGAGCCGAAGCTCAAGGTGTACGTCGAAGTCGACGGGCGCGCGGGCCTCGATCCCACCGGTCGTGCGCGGGTCGACGCCGACGTGGCCGCGCTGTGTGCGGCGGTCCGGGCCTGGCTGGCGTGAGCGCGAGGCGAGCGCGTGTAATGGGCGGACGGCGGGCGCGACAGAGGAGGCGGGAGGTCGCGTGATCGGCTGGATGTGGTTCGCGTGTGTGTCCGAGGCCGCGGGGCCGTCGCTGCTCCCGATGGCGACCGTCCCGACCCCCGCCCCGGGGCAACAGGTCGCGGTGTTCGCCGGGGGCTGCTTCTGGTGCCTCGAGTCCGACTTCGACCACCTGCCCGGAGTGGTGGCGACCACCAGCGGGTACGCCGGCGGGACCGAGCCGAACCCGACGTACGAGCAGGTGTCGTCCCACGCCACCCACCACCTCGAGGCGGTGCACGTGGTGTTCGACCCGGCGGTGGTCGACTACGCCAAGGTGCTCGACTACTTCTGGCGCCACGTGGACCCGACCGACGCGGGGGGGCAGTTTTGTGACCGAGGGGAGAGCTACCGGACCGCGATCTTCCCGCTCGACGACGCCCAGCGGAAGGCCGCCGAGGCGAGCAAGGCCGCGCTCGACGCCACCGGCAAGCTCCCTGGGCCGATCGTGACCCCGATCCTGCCGAGCCAGACCTTTTGGCCGGGCGAGCAGTACCACCAGGACTTCCACCGGACCAACCCGGGGCGGTACGAGCCGTACCGGAAGGGGTGCGGCCGCGACGCGCGCACCGCCGAGGTCTGGCGCAACCTCCCGCGCTGATCAGCGCGAGCGCCGGCGCCACACGAGCGCGAGCGGGAACAGCCACAGCCAGCTCGCGGCCGCGACGTCGCCGGCCGAGATCCGGCGCTGCAGCTCGCGGTTCGCCATCGCGCACGAGAAGCAGCCGCCGTCGCTGCTGGCCGAGGCGGTGATCGACACCGAGTCGGGCGGCGAGGGGTCGAGGCCGTCGGACACCACGAGCTCGACCACGTACACCCCGGACAGGTCCGCCACGAACTGCGGCAACGCGGTGGTCGCGCCCGACAGCGTCGCCCCGCTGCCCGCCGGCGCGGCCGCGATCACCCACTGGAAGTCGAGCGGGTCCCCGTCGGGGTCGTACGAGCCCGAGCCGTTCAGCAACACGGTGTCGCCCAGCCCCACCGACTGGTCCGGGCCTGCGTTCGCCACCGGGCCGTCGTTCGACGCGAGGACCGTGACCACCACCTGGTCGGTCGACACCGACAGGCCGTCGTTCACCGCCACCTCGACCAGGTACGTCCCCGGCCGGTCCGCGAAGAACGACGGGTTCGACCGGCCGTCGTTCAGCAGCGACGCGCCGGAGTCGACCGGCTTGTCGAGGATCTCCCAATCGAACTCGAGCGCGTCCCCGTCCGGGTCGTAGCTGTTGGCGCCGTTCAGCTCGACCTCGTCGGCGAGGGCGGCGTCGAAGTCGGCCCCCGCGTCGGCGATCGGGGCCTGGTTCTCGGGCGGCGCGGCGTCGTCGTCGTCGCCGGTCGGTGGGTCGGTCGCGGTGACGGCCATCGACGGATCGGGGACGGCGACCGACTGGCTACAGCCCGCGCCCACCAGCCACGTGAACAGACCGAACATCACACTCCGACCCACGTGCGCCTCCCGGAAGGCGCCAGTGTACCACCGCCGATCAGCGAGTGACCGCCGAACGGCGAGGGCCCTGCTCGATCGGCTCCAGCACGGCGATCCCCAGCACGGGCCAGTTCGAGTAGGTGCGGAGGTGATCGAGGTACCACCCGAGCTCGTGGTCGCGCGTCTCGTCGGTGTTCCCGATCAGCGTGGCGTGGCGCAGGGTGGTCCCGCCCTGTTCGCCGGGGACCAGCAGCGACACGTGGGTGATCCACAGGGGCACGCCCGGCCGATCCACCCGCACGGTGAGGATGATGCTCCCCGGGCGGATGTTCGCGGCGACCCGCTTCGCCTCGTCGAGCGGGAGCACGTCGAGGTGCATGTGGCCCACCGGGAGCTGCTCGTCGGTGTGGGCGAACTTCTTCCTCGCCGACCAGCCGCGCCAGGTGGCGGCGGTCACGTCCTTGTCGAGCGCCACGGTGGCGCCGTACTCGCGGGTGGTGTCCCGCAGCAGCCCGGAGGCGATGTTGCCGGGGATCCACTGCAGCTCCATGAAGTGGCGCCGGTGCACGTAGTCGCGCGGGCCGGGCTCGTACCGGAGCGCGTCGCGCAGGGGGCTCGCGTGGGCCGGGTCGCCGGCCATCGCCAGCGCCATCACCTCCTCCGCGAACGTCTGGCAATCGAACGCGTCGTACCGGGCGAGCGGGTCGGCGTCCGGTCCGGTCCCTTCCCCCATCGGGTCGCTGACGTACGGGCGGTGGAGCAGCTGCGCCGACACCACCCCCATCCGCTCGGGCAGAGGCCGGCCTTCGACCCCGATCGCCGCCTCGATCACCGCCGGCGGGATCGCCCCGAGCGGCGGCTGGGCCGGCCCGGTGGTGGCCGGAGCGTCGTCGGCCGCTGCGGGGTCGGCCGCCGCGAGCGCCGCCCACCACGCGCCGATCAAAGGCCGAGCCGCTGACGGTAGCCGGTGGTGGCCTCGAGCGCGCGGTCCACCGCATCGTCGGGGAGCTCGTCGGCCGCGGCCGACATCGCCCGCTCGATCAGGTCGACCAGCGTGTTGTTCAACAGCTGGCGGTGCTCGGTGACCGGCCGTTGGTGCAGGTTCCGCAGGAGCTGCTCCGCCGGCAGCGCGCCCGTGTCGGGCACCTTCAGGTCGTGCAGCACCGCGGCGAACGCCCCGGCGACGCCGTCGACCAGCAGCTGCATCACCGCCCGGCCGCGCCCGACCCCTTCGACTTCGTCGAACGCAGCGGCGATCGCGGCCAGGACTTCGTTCGTGACCTCGATCTTCGCCATGGCGTCGACGTGGCTCAGGGGGGGCGCCCCGTACTTGCCGACCGGCGCCTCCTCGATCTCGATCTCGGTAGAGGTCTCCTCCTGGGAGATCGCGGTGACCTCGATCGTCTCGAGGTTGTGGTCGTCCGTGCGGAACTGGCCGTCGGCGTCGCCGCCGCGCTCGTGGTCGTGGTCGCTGAAGAAGCCCAGCTCCTCCTCGCCGACCGCCTCGGTGCGGTTCAACCAGTCGGACAACGACCGAGGGGATCCGCGCTCGATCCGACGGTCGATCTGCTCGGTGAACGCGTCGTCCACGTCTTCGTCTTCGTCCTCGTCGCGCGAGCGGGCGCGCGCGACCGGGGGCGCAGGGGAGGACACCCGCGCCGGCTCCCGCGGCGGGGCCGACCGCGGGGTCACCGCCTCGGGCGCCGAGCGGTCGCGGGTCGGGGCGGGGGCTGTC
>JBEBJC010000616.1:0-5266 GCA_040080105.1 Myxococcota bacterium | reverse complement strand
GGGGGCAGCGAGGGGGCGGACGACCGCACGATCCGGGTGATGCTGATCTCGCGGTCGGCGAGCGCTACCTCGTCCTCGTCCTCGTCCTCGTTGTCGTCCTGGGGTGGGTCGAGCTCGAGCTCCGACGGCTCGGGGCTCTCTTCCTCCACTTCGGCGGCGAGCAGCGACGTCAGGTGTTCGGGCTCCACCAACGCGCCTTCCGCGAGGCGCTCGTGTGGCTCGTCGGGCACTGGAAGTGTCGGGAACGCGTGGTCGTGTGCGAACGCCTCCAGCGAGGGTCCCGGCGCCCGGTCCGCCAGGGTCCGCATGGTGTGGGCCACCTCGGCCGCGGGGGGGCGCGCGTCGGCGTCGAACGCGACCATCCGCAGCAGCAGCGACCGCAGCGCCCGGTCGTCGGGCCCGGCGCGCAGGCCGAGGTCGGGGAGGTTCGCCACCAGCTCGGCCAGGTGCCGATCGTGGGCCGGGTTCGTGTCGCGGACGCGCTGCAGCCACCGCCGGCTGAACAGCTCGATCCCGATCAGGCCGAGCGCGTAGACGTCGGACGACGGGCCGCCTCGCTTGCCCCGCCGCCGGCCGGGCGACAGGTACCTCCCGAGCCCGGCGCGGATCGCCACGCCCCGCCCGTCGCGCCCGCCGAGGGAGGTGAGGCCAGTGGAGAAGTCGAGCAACTTCACTTCGCCGTCTCGGGTGATCATCAAGTTCGACGGCTTCACGTCGCGGTGCATCACCGCCAGCGGCTCCGCCTCGCCCCAGGCCGTGCGGAACATCGCGGCGTCGAGGGCGGCGGCGGCCGACTTCAGCACCTCGCACACCGCGCGGGTCGGGAGCACGGTGTCGGTCTCCCGCAGCACCTCCGCCCAGTCCAACAGGTCGATCCCCTCGATCCACGGGGACAACAACGCGGGTCTCCCTTCCACCACCGCGAGCTCGGTGGGGGCAGACAGGTTGCGGTGCCCCAGGCGGTTCAACCGCCGGCCGAGGTCGCGCAATCGGCCGAGCTGGGTCAGCTCGCGCGACCGGCGGACGCGCAACACCTTCACGGCGACGAGCTGTACGTCGTCTCCGGTGTGGCGCTCCCCGGCGAACAGCGCGGCGAGCGGACCCTCGGAGACTTCTCGCAGCAACGTCACGCGCTCGGCGCGGACCAGAGACCCGCCCAACCAACCTCCGCGCAGAGCGTACCTCGCCCGTCGCTTGATTGTTCGCGCAGCCGCGCGATATCACACGCCGGGCGTGCCGGTCGTTCGGACGGTGCCGGGGGTACGAATGCGTTCAGTCGCGAAGTGGTTGGTCCTCGGACTCCGTCCTCCGGGATCTCGTGGTTCCCGCTCGGTGAGCCGGGTGGTGCTGGTGTTGTGCGCGCTGTTCGGGCTCGCGTGCAGCGGCCTGATGGGCGGCGACGACAGCGCGCTGGTCGCGCCGGCCGACGCGCTCCTGCAGCAGGGCGATCTCCCCGGGGCTGCCGCAGCCTACCGGAAGTTGTACGCCGAGAACCCGCAGTCGGTGTCGGCCGCCGTCGGTTACGCGTACACCCAGCTGCTGGCGGGCGACATCGTGGGGGCCGACACCACGCTGTCCGAGATCGAGCCCCTCGCCGGCGACAAGGTGGGCGAGATCCGGTTCCGCCGTGCCCTGGTGGCGCTCGAGGCCCAGGATCTCGATCGGGTGAAGCTCCTCGGCGAGGCCAGCGGCCTGCCCGAGGGTCGGCTGTTCGCGGCCGAGGTGCACCTGGTCGACCTCGAGAGCGACAAGGCGCTCGAGATCTTCCAGGCGCTGTCGACCGAGGACGGGGTGGTGGGGGAGGCTGCGCGCACCTACCTCGGCCTCCTCCAGAGCCCGGACCAGCACAAGGCGTCGCTCGCAGAGGCGAGCGCGCTGTGGGCGCTCGGCGATCACGCCACGGCGTGTGACTCGGTCGAGGGGGCGCTCGAAGGGCTGGCGGAGGACGACCCCGAGAAGCAGAGCTTGCTGCTGCTGTGGGCGGGTCGGGCCGTGGTCACCGGGAAGGTCCAGGTGGCGAAGAACCTGGTCGAGGGGCTGTTCCCGCCCGAGGGACAGCAGTGGCGGTACCAGGCCACCCTCGCGATGATCAAGATCGCCGAGGGGCAGTACCCCGAGGGGCTCGCCACGTTCAAGGCGCTGCGGGAGGACCCTTCGGTGCCGAAGCAAGGGCTCGACGACGCGCTCACCACCGCGTGCGCGCTGGCGGCCACGCGCGACCCGAGCGTCGCCCGACAGCTGGTGGAGGGACTGGAATCCCCGGCCGCGGCGAGGTGTTTGCTCGAAGCGGGCGCAGAGGCTACCGCAAACGGTGTACCCGAAGGGCCGCTGCGCTCGTTCCTGGAGAACCCATGATCCGCTCGATCGCGATGGTTTGCTGGATGTCGCTGCGGGTCGGCGCGCTCGGCTCCGCGGCGCTCGCTGGGCTGGCGCCGACGGTCGCGCTCGCTGCCGACGAAGACGGGATCCCGGTCACGGTGCGGGTGCTCGACGCGACCACGGGGGAGCCGATCCCGACCGCGGTGGTCCGCCACCCGTCGGAGCAGGACCGCCACCGGGTGAACACCGAGAACGGTGAGTGGACCGGATCGGTGTTGTACATGCCCGACGGATCCGAATTGTTCTTCACGAAGGGAATGTCGCTCGACTTCGAGGTGTCTGCTCCGGGATACCTGAACGGGCGGTTCACCTACGTCGTGCGGAAGCGGCGGAACTCGGTCGAGTTCGCGCTGCAGAAGATGGAGATCGACATGTCGGAGGAAGATCCCGACGACATCACGATCCAGTTCGGGCGCGACAAGCCGATCGACTAGGCATCGACAGGACAGGGAACGGAACAGGGGGAGGTGGTCGTGACGGGTGCCCTGATGTTGTTGCTCGGTGGTACGAACACGGCGTCCGCACAGGACGCGTGGTCTTCGTTTCGGGCGGCGTTCCCGCTGTTCCCGTGTCAGGACGGCTGGTCGGCGTGTATGGCGTACGGAGAGCACATCGACGCCGCCACCCGCACCGACTCGGGCGGACGGGCGCTCCCGAGCGACGCGCGGGTCGGGTGGTTCGACCTGAAGGCCACCTCGTCGTTCTCGCCGTTCGTCGGGCTGTCGCAGTACACCGACGAGGCGGTCGCGGCGGCGGATCCGGCGCCGGTCGACCCCGGTGCGGACGCGGTCGCCGCGGCCGAGGAGACCGAGGCGGCCGAGATGGCGGTCGACCAGGCGACCGCTGACGCCGACGCGGCCCGCGCCTCCGATCAGGAGGCCCAGAGGGCGCAGCGGGAGGCGCAAGCGGCTCGCCAGCAGGCCGACCAGGTGGCCCAGCAGCAGCGCGCCGAAGAAGAGCGGATGCGCCGCGAGGCGGCCGAGGCGTCGAGGCGAGCCGCCGCGGCGTCCCAAGTGGCCGAGGCTGCCGAGCAGGCCACGTTGAGGCGCGAGGCAGAGGAGGCCAGCGCCCGGATGGCCGAGCAGCAGCGGAAGCGGGCCGAGGCCGAACGAGAAGCTCAGGCGTTGGCGGCTGCCCAGCTGCAGGCCGAACAGCGGGCCGCCGCCGAGCTCGAGCGGAGCAAGGCGGCGGAGAGGGCTCGGCAGGAGGCCGCCGACGCGAAGGCGGCCGCCGACGCGCTCAGGGCTCGGCAGGAAGCCGCAGACGCGAAGACCGCGGCAGACGCGGCGAAGGCCGCCGCCGAAGCAGCGAAGCTCGCCGCCGTCAAGCCGCCGGAAGGCACGACGAAGGTCACCCCTCCGCCCCCGATCGAGGGGGGGTCCGAGTGCGCCGACCTCCAGGCGCTCGAGACCAAAGCGCTGCTCGGTCAGCTGCCGACCTCCACCACGCGCTGCCTCGAGTCGGCGCTCGCGAGCGCCCCCAAGATGACCGACAAGAAGCGCATCTCGTCGGTGTTGATGGCGAACGCTTGGGCCAAAGCCGACAAGGAAGGCTGGGAAGCGCTGGTGAAGCGCCACCTCGACGACATCGACCAGTCCGACCCGGACCTCTGCTACAAGTACGCCCTCCACCTGTCGCGCCAGGGACCGTCGCGGGCGAGCGGCGTGATCCGGTGGTCGAACGTCGCGCTCGAGAACCGGATGGTGTGGATCGGCGACACCTACACGAGCCGGGTGTACTCGCTGTACAAGGTGCGGGCCGCCGCCTCCCAAGCGTTGTGGATGGCCGCCGAGCAGGAGCACACCGCGAACCCGACCGACGCGACCAGCGACAAGGTCGACAAGTACCGGAACCTCACCAAGGTCAACGCGCGCGAGTGGTTCGAGTACGCCAAGGAGAGCCAGAAGGACGCGAACCTCGCGCTCCAGCTGTGCATGTCCGCGGCGGGTACCGCCGACTACTGCGGATCGAACTGACCCCCCTCGGGCTCCGTTCGGCGGACGGCTGCGGGGAGGGCTGCTCCCTGCACGACGCCCGCCGAGTCCGCGGGCTCGGCGGTGTGGCCGGTTCGTGGTACAGGGGCACTGCCCAGGACCGGGCGCGGTTTCGGGTCCATGAGGGTTCGCATGTGGTGGTTGGCGGGCGTTCTGTGGGCTGGGCTCGGTTGTTCCGGGTCGACCTCCACCGTCGACGTGGCGCTGGAGATCCCCCCGGGTGAGCTCGCCGAGCACGCGTGGGTCGTGGCGTTCGCCGACGAGGCGTCGCTGGGTCGGTATGCGGCGAACAAGGGCTGGGTCTCGCTGGTGATGAAGCGGAACTACGCCGACGCGGTGCGCGAGCTCGGCCCGGAAGGCGGGCTGCCGGCGGCCCGGGCCCACTCGGAGCAGGCCGCGGTGTACCGCCAGGCGGCGCTGCTGTCCGCGTACAGCCTGATCGAGGTGTACGGCAACACCCCCGAGCCCACGGATCCGGTCGGGGTCGCGCACCTGCTCACGGTGGCGTACGCCATCACCGGGAAGCTCGACCTCGCGCGGGAACAAGACGCGAAGGCGGCCGCCCTCGTCGGCGATCCCACGGCCGCGTGGCACCAGCCGTGGTCCGCCTGGCTGTCCAGCGGGGGCACCTGGCCGCCGGACCTCTCCGGCCTGCCGATCGCGCTGCCCCCACCTCGGCCCGGCGAGTTCCCCGAGCTGACCGAACTGCCGCACTACTCGATGCCCGAGCGCGGAGGGAGCACTGCCTCGCGCGACATGGCCGATCCCGGAGCCCTGGTCGCGCTGGCCACCTGGCACGACGCCGCTGCGGCGTTGGCGGCGCCCGACGCCCTGCCGGCGCTGCGGGCGTCTCGGGCGGGGTATCGGCTGCCGGTGGAGGCAGCACCTCCGCC
>JBEBJC010000022.1:0-22465 GCA_040080105.1 Myxococcota bacterium | reverse complement strand
CGCCGAGCCTCGGGGGGCCGCCGCCGGAGCTGCGCCAGCAGACCACCCTCGCGATCGTCGCCACCGACGCCCCGCTCGATCGGGCCCAGTGCACCGTGGTCGGGCGGATGGCGGCGGCCGGGTTCGCCCGCACGCTGTTCCCGGCGTTCACCCCGTTCGACGGGGACCTGATCTTCGTCGCCTCCACCACCACCGGCGCGGTGGACCCGGGCGTGGTCGCGGCCGTGGGCGACGCCGCCGCGCGGGCCGTGGCGCGCGCGATCCTCCGCGGAGTCCATCGATGAGCGTCGCGTTGACCTGGCTCCTCCCCGACGGCCGGGCCGGCGGGCGGTCCTCCGATGGCCGCACCGTGCGGATCTCCGGCGCCGTACCCGGCGACGAGGTCGAGTTCGACCGCATCGGAGGCACCGGGACCACCGACGACGGGGTGTGCACCTCGGTCGTCGTCCCCTCCCCCAACCGCCGGCCGCCGCCGTGCCCCCACTCGGCCCGGTGTGGCGGGTGTGACCTCGACGCGCTCGACCCCGACGGGCAGGCCGCGGCGAAGGCCCGGACCGTCGCGCACGCGTTCCGGTGGGACGGCGAGGTGCCGCTGCACCGCTCGCCCCCCGGCGGCTCGCGGGCGCGGATCAAGCTCGCGATCGCCGACGGCGCGAGCGGGTTCCACCCCCCGCGCAGCCACGAGGTGGTCCCGATCGGCCGGTGCGGGGTGGCGCGCCCCGAGGTGGGCGACGCGCACGCCCGGCTCGGCGCGTGGCTGACCCCCGAGCGAGCGCGCGGGCTGCGCGCGGTCGAGCTCCGGTCCGACGGCGAGCGGGTGGTGTTCGCGTTCGAGTCGGACGGCGGCGCGGTGGACAGAGACGCGCTCGCCGCCCTCGGCGACGTGGCGCTCGACGGCAAGCGGGTGTCGGGGGACCCCACCCTGCGGCTGCAGGTCGGCGGGGTCACGCTGCGGGCGAGCCCCGGGTCGTTCTTCCAGGTGAACCCGGCGGTCAACGCGCAGCTGGTCGACGCGGTGCGCCACGCGATCACCTCGCGCCGGTGCGAGCGGGTGCTCGACCTGTACGCCGGGATCGGGAACTTCGGGCTACCGATCGCCGCGGGCGGCACGGCGGTGGTGGCGGTCGAGTCGCCGGGCTCGGGCGCCGAGGACCTGCGGTTCAACGCGCGGGCGGTCCCCGACCCGTCGAAGGTCCAGGTCCACGCGATGCGGGTGGAGAAGCTCGACCCGAGCCGGATCGCGTTCGACGCGGTCGTGCTCGACCCCCCGCGCGCGGGCGCCCCGGGCGTGTTGACCAAGGTCGCGCGGAACCGGCCGGCGGTGGTGGTGTACGTGAGCTGCTTCGCGCCGAACGCCGCGCGCGACCTCAAGGAGCTCGGCAAGTACGAGCTCGTCTCGTTGTCCGCGTTCGACCTGTTCCCGGACACCCACCACGTGGAGGCGCTCGCCGTGTGGGAGCGCCGGTGATCACCTGGCTCGCGGGCTGCGCGGTGCGCCACGTCGAGCACTACGAGCCGGTGGGGTTCCACGTCGACGCGCCCGACCCGGCGTTCGTGGAGTTCCTGCCGGAGCTCGTGGCGGCCGAGGTCGGGCGCCGACGGGTGCCCGCGCTCACCTGGCCCGCGGGGGCGGCCGACCGGGTGGAGGCGCTGCCGCCCGAGGTGCTGTACGCGGTGTGGATCTGCACCAAGCCGTGGACCCGCGGGGCCGAGCTCGACCTCCGGGTCGACCTCGGCGACGGGCCGAGGTTGGTGCAGCTCCGGTGGACGACCGACCGGGCGGTGGAGGTCGCGTGGGCCGACGGGGAGCCGCGGAGGGCCGAGATGCCGCCGGGCACCCAGGCCGAGTGGCGCGACGGGCTGACCCGGGCGTACGGCCTCGGAGGATTCGAGGGTGAGTGGACCGACGACGAGGTCGGGGACGTGGCCCTCGCGCTCGAGCTGCTGACCGACGACGAGCTCGTCGCGCTCGACGGGGTGGTGGTGGCGCGCGCCTCGGCGAGCCCCCGCGCGCCCCAGCGCGAGCTCGCGTACTTCGACCCCACCACCGAGCCCCCTCGCCTGTCGTTCTTCGACCTCGCGTTCGAGTCCGAGCCGGACTCGTTCGCCGGCCCGCCCGACCGCCCGGTGTCGGCCGGGGTGACCACCGCGCTGCACGAGTTCGCCCACACCGTGGCGGACGCCCCCCTGCGGCGCGCGTACGAGGCGTACCTCGCGCGGTGGCGCGCCGGTCGGGACGAGGCGGACCCCCAGACCGCCGCGGCGATCCGCGACGACGCGCGGGCGATGTTCCGGGCGTACGTGCGCCTCGGCCGGTCGGGCCCGGTGGTGGAGGCGTGGGACGAGTTCCGCGACGGCCGGAAGGGACCGTCGACCTACGGGTTCCGCGAGCCGAACGAGTCGTTCGCCGAGGCGTTCGCGCTGTACCACGTCGATCCGGACGCGCTCGACCGCGCGATCCCGGGGGCTTCGGCCTGGTTCGTCGCCGGTACCCACACCGAAGCGGCGAAGCTCGACCGGTAGCGGCGGTCACAGCAGCGCGCGCACCCGCCGCGCCCGCATCGCGAACCCCGCTCCCTCGGCCAGCTCGACCGCGATCTGGAGCGCCCACGCGCCTCCGCCCGCCTCGATCTTCGGATCTTCCTCGATCCTCGCCAGCCGGTGCTCGAACTCCTCCCAGTCCATACACCCGGCGGCCGCGGCGAGCTGCATCGCGCCGAGCCCCTCGAGCACCGCGACCCGACCCTGCCGGGACACGATCAGCCGCAGGTTCGCGAGCAGGTCGCGCGCCTCGTCGAACCGGTCCTGCTCGATGCGGATCCGGGCCAGATCGGCGCGCGCCCGGACCACGTCGCCGTTCCCGGCGACCTCCCACAGGTGGATCGCCTCGCGCAGGCGCTGCTCGGCGAGCTCGCGATCGCGCTTGCGGATCGACACCCGGCCGAGGCCCGCGAGGCACTCGGCCTGCCCGATCACGTTGCCGCGGAGCTTGTACAGGCGCAACCCGCGCGACAGCGCGTCCTCCGCCTGCCGATCGTTGCCGGCGATCAGGGCGGTGGTCCCCACGAGCCTCCAGCACTCCGCCAGCGCGCGGCTGCTCGCCGCCTGCCGCAGCAGCCGCACCGCCTGGTCGGTCGACGCCCGCGCGCCCTCCCGGTCGCCGGTGCGGGCGGACACGAGCGCCCGCTCGGCGTGGGTCAGCCCTTGCTGCACCGGGTCGTCGGACTGCTGGAGGATCGCGCGGAACTGCTCCTCGGCCGCGTCGAACTCGCTGCGGGCGGCATGGATCCGCGCGAGCGTCAGGCGGGCGTCGAGCACGTGGGGCAGCCAACCCGCCTCGCGCTCCCCCTGCACCACCCGGGTCGCGTGGCGGGTGGCCTCGCCGATCTCACCGAGCTCGGCGCAGAACATCGCCGACAGCTGCCACACCTCGGCCCACCGCGCGTCGTTCGGCGGGGTGCCGAGCTGGCGCAGCGCCGCCTCGGCTCGGGCCAACATCCCGAGCGCCGACCGAGGTCCCGAGGTGTCGCGGCGGTGCACCGCGCCGAGCAGCACCGGGCCGAGCGCCGCCTCGAGGTCGCCCGCCTCGAGCAGGTGGTGGCCGATCCGCTCGGCCGCGGGCTCCGGGTCCTCGAGGTACGGCAACACCGCGGCGGCGGCGCGGTGGTGCTCGACCAGCCGCGGCCCGGCCCGCCCGACGATCGCCTCGCGGATCATCCCGTGCGCGAAGGTGAACCCGCCGTGACCGTCGGCCTCGGCGAGCCGCCCGAGGCACAGCCGGTCGACCAGCGCCCGCCGCACCCGCTCGTTCTCCGCCGACATCTTCGGGGCACCTGCGGCGATCCCGGCGGCAGACGGGTCGTCACACGCGACCGCCCAGTCCTGCTGGCGCACCGTGAGCCCGAGGGCCGCGGCGCGCTCGAGCTGCCACTCGGCCGACGGCGGGAGCCCGGCGAGCACCCGGTCGATCCGCTGGGTCCACGCGTCGCTCACCTCGCGCGGCAGGGTGGCGACCTCGCCGGGGCGAACGTCGAACCCGGTCGGCCCGAGCTCGAGGATCCCGCGCGAGATCCAGTCGCCGATCAGCTCCAGCACGAACATCGGGTTGCCCCCGGTGCGCTCGCTGACCTGCGCCGCGAGCGCCGGAGACAGCCCGAGCACCTCCTCCACCAGGGTGACGTGGTCGCGCTCCGGCAACGGCCCGATCGCGAGCTCGGTGACCCGCCCGTCGGGGCCGTCCTTCACCAGCGCCTCGAGCATCCCCCGCTCGTCGGGCCGGTCGACCAGCGCCTCCGACCGGGCACACAACACGACCAGCACCGGCAGCGGCGCCGCGGCCGACAGCAGGTGGCGCGCGAGCCGCAGGCCGTCCGGCCCGACGTGGACGTCGTCGAGCTGCAGCACCACCGGCCGGTCGACGGTCATCGCGCGCAACATCGACTCGGTGCGCCGGTGGCGCTGGGCGGCGTCCCCGGGGCCGACGAGCACCGCGTACTGCTCCGGCCCGGCCTCGATCCCGAGCCGCCGCAGCGACTTCGTGAGCCACTTGCCGCGGTTGCCGCTCTCCACCTCGCCCATCCGCAGGTGGCGCGCCCACATCCGCCGCAGGGGGCCGTCGGTGTCTCCCGGGAAGAACCGGGTCTTCAACGGCGTGGCCACCGCGAGCTCACTCGCGCGCTCGGTGAGCCAGCCGGCGAGGCGGCTCTTGCCGGTGCCCGCGGCGCCGGTGATCACCACCACCTCGGGCAGCCCCCGCTCGGTCACCCGCCGCAGCCGCTCCCACAGCAGGTCGCGCTCGTCGACCCGGCCCAACATCGGCGACCGGCGGACGTACCACAGGTGCAGACCCGCGCCGAGGAGCTGCAGCGACCGGCGCGGGGACTCGAGCCGGCGCCAGTCGCCGAACCGCGCGGTGGCGGCGGGCCGCCCGGTGGGGGCGGTGGTCACCCGGTGCGGCGGGCGCAGGTTCAGCGCGACCATCGCCGTGGCGAGCTCGAGGCCCTCGGGCAGCCCGGTCACCGGCGACACGTCGTCGCCCATCGGGGAGGTGCCGGGACCGCCGTCGTCCTCCTCGACCCGGATCGTGGGCAGCCGGTCGTTCTGGTCGCTCGCGCGCAACCCGCCGTCGTCGGTCACGTCCGGCAGGTCGAGCAGCGCGTCGGCCGCGTCGGCGCACCGAGCGAACCGATCGGCCGGGTCCTTCGCCAGGCACTTGCCCAGCCAGTCGCGGAACCCGCCGGGCACCCGCAGCCCGTGGGTCGGCAGGTCCTCTTCGAGCTGCGCGCGCACCAGCGCGACCCCGGAGTACGCGGCGAACGGCACCGCGCCGGTGAGCAGCTGCCACGCCACGTTCCCCACGCTGTAGATGTCGGTCCACGGGCCGCAGTCCCAGGTCTCGGACCGGATCTGCTCGGGCGCCATGTACTGCACCGTGCCGACCGCGGTGCGCGCGGCGCGGTTCTCCACCCGGCCCTGCATCGCGTGGGCGATGCCGAAGTCGGCGAGCTTCAGCCCGGGGCGGATGTCCTCGGGCCCGCACACCAGAACGTTCGCCGGCTTCAGGTCCTGGTGGATCACCCCGCGGGCGTGGGCGTGCGCCAGCGCGTCGAGCAGCGCCAGCAGGACCTCGCGCACGCCCTCCCACGGCAGGCGGCCCCAGTCGCGCAGCGTGCCCCGCGACGCGTACTCCATCGCGATGAACGGGCAGCCCGCGGCGAGCCGGCCGGCGCTGGCCTTCGCCGCGTCAGCGTCGACCTGGCCGATGTCGTACACCCACACCACCCCGGGGTGGTCGAGGCGGGTCACCGCGCGGACCTCGTTCTTGAACGTGACCTCGAGCTCCTCCTCGGTGACCTGGGTGTCGAGGATCTTCACCGCGACCGGCACGTCGCGGTGGCGCGCGCGCCACACCGAGCCCATCCCGCCGCGCCCGATCGGCTCGAGCAGCGTGAAAGCGCCGAGCGGGATCGGCGCAGCCGGGGGCGTCAACACCTGAGACACGGCGCGATCCTACCAGCCCGCGCAGGGTTCCGCTGCCGCCACACCTGCCGCAGCGGCGTCAGCGCTCCAGACGATCGAGCCGCTCCCGGAGCTTCGCGTGGTCGTCGACGAGCCCGTCGAGCCGGCGGGTGAGCCCCGCGACCGCCTGCTCCCCGTTCCGCCCGCGGCGCACCTGGACCAGCGCCTCGTACGCGTTGCGGCGGGTCCGCCCGTCCGGAGCGGTGGTGTGCGCCCGCGCGAGCGCAGCCTCTCCGCCGGGATCGCGCACCCGCGCCAGCGCCGCGATCGCCGCGATCTGGGTCCGGAACCCCGACCCGTCGACCAGCTCCGCCAGCCGCTCGACCCCCGCCCGCCGCACCGACTCGACCGCGTCGGACAGGCGCCCGAGCGCGGTCGCCGCCGCCGCCCGGGTCCGCCCGGTGAGCTCCGGCCGGGTGTGGGCGAGCAGCAGGTCGAGCACGCCGGGATCCTCGGTCTCGGCGAGCCCTTCGAGGGCGCGCTGGCGGATCAGGTCCGCCCACGAAGCCTGGGTGAGCCGCGCCTCGAGCGCCGGGCGCGCCCGCGGATCGCGGGTCTGCCCCAACGCGACCAGGGCGGTCCCCTCGAGCTGCCAGGTGGGGAGCTCGGTGGCGAGCAGCGCGAGCAACGCGTCGGCGGCCTCGGGCACGCGGAACCCGCCGAGCGCGGCCGCGATCTGGCGCTTGGCGCGCGGATCGGTCTCCGCAGCGAGGGCCGCGGCCAACGCGCCCACCACCGCCGGCCGCCGGGTCTGGGCGAGCTCCCCCGCGAGGGCGCCGCGGAGCCCGAAGTGCGGGTGCTCGCGCTGCGCCGACGCGACCGCGTCGAACCCTCGGGGCGTGCCCTTGCGCAGCAGCGCCCGCGCCGCCCGCAGCGCGAGCACCGGGCACGGATCCGCGGCGAGCGCCACGAGCCACCCCTCGACCCCCGACAGCGTGAGCTCGGCCAGCACCTGGTACCCGGGGTCGACCCGCACGGTGCGCACCGCGCGGTCGGTCGGGATCACGAACACCCGCTGGCGGGCGTCGACCCCGAGCGTCACGTCGCGGGCGGTGCCGTCGTCGAACACGACCTGCAGGTGCAGGTCGAACCGGAACACCTCGGGGACCCCTGCCCCCGCCTGCTTCTGCTCGACGGTGACGGTGACCTGGCGATCGCCGTCGCGCCCGAGCTCGACCGACACCACCGGGTGGCCCGGCGCGTGTACCCACTGGGCGAAGAACCCCTCGAGGTTCACCCCCGACGCGTCCTCCAGCGCGCGCTGGAAGTGGCGCGTGTGCACGGTCTGGTGGCGGTGCCGCTCGAGGTACGTGCGCACCCCGGCCCAGAACGCCGCCGGACCGAGCTCGGCCCGCAGCGTCCACAACACACACGAGCCCTTGTTGTACAGGTGCCGGTCGAACAGGTCGATCGGCTCGCGGAACTCGTAGCTGACGATCGGGCGGGCGTACCGCCCGGAGTGCTCGGCGTGGTAGCCCTGGGCCGTGTTCCACCGGTACCACACCGCGTCGGCGCCGGGGTGGGCGTGCTCCCACCACACGGCCTCCATCAGGGTGGCCCACGACTCGTTCAGCCACCCCTGCGACCAGTCCTGGCAGGTGACCAGGTCGCCGAACCACTGGTGCGCGAGCTCGTGCGCCACCAGCGAGTCGTTCTCGGCCTCGAGCTCGGCCTTCTCGTCGGCCAGGATCAGGTCGGTCATCGTGGTGCACGCCACGTTCTCCATCCCGCCGAACACGAACTCGTGCACCACGACCTGGTCGTACCGGGGCCACGGATACGGCACGCCGATCAGCGCGGCGAAGTGCTCGATCATCGCCGGGGTCCGCCCGAACACGCGCCGGGCCGAGTTCACGTCGCGCGGGGGCACCCAGTACCGCACCGGCAGGGAGCCGGCGCGGTCCTCCACCCGGACCAGCGGGGCCGCGACGAACGTGACCAGGTACGCCGGCATCGGCTCGGCCTGCTCGAACGTGGCCCACACGCCGCTCGCGTCGGCGCCGCTCTCGCCCGGCGCCCCGTTCGACAGCAGCTCGTACCCCGCCGGGGCGCGCAGCGTCAGCGTCCACCCGTGCTTCACCGCGGGGTGGTCGTGGCACGGGAACACGAAGTGCGCGTCCTCGTCCTGGCACTGGGTCCACGCGGTGTGCGCGCGATCGAGGTCGTACGGCTCGGGGCCGGTGAAGTACAACCCGTGCCGCGGGTCGCGCCCGGACCAGGTCACCACCACCTCCGCCGGCGCCCGCTCGGCCCGCACGGTCAGCGCGCCGTCGCCGAGCTCCCACGCGAGCTCGGCCCCCGCGCCGTCGCGCACCGACACCACGTCGACCTCGTCGAGATCGAACGCGAACCGCCCCGCGTAGCCCGGGTACGGCTCGATCCGGAGCCGCGCCACCCCCGAGAACGTGCGCGCGACGGGGTCGACGGTGAGGTCCACCGCGGCGTGCACGATGCGGACCGCGCGGCTCGGGGGGTAGTGCGGGCGCACCCCGGGCTCGGGGAACGGCATCGGGGCGGCGTCGAGCGCGTGACAGAAACAAGCCATGGAGGTGGTCCTCGAGCGACAGCGGGTAACACGACGGCCGCGCCGCTGGGCCCGAGAACAGCGACGCCCGGGCGGGGGTGAACCCGACCGGGCGTGGCGTCTCCTCTCTCTCCGTCGGCCCGTCGACTCAGTCGGACAGGACCGACAAGCTCACCCCGTCGAACGCGTCGTACCCGTGCACCATCACGTGGTACGTACCCGCCTGAGCCGGGGTGAACGTGCACACCTCCTCGTTGCCCCACAGGTAGGGCGCGCAGTCGTAGAAGGTCAGGTCGGGCGCCGCGCCGTACCGCACGTACAGGTCGGCGTCACCGGCCCCGCCGCTGATCGCGAACGTCATCGTGGTGGCCCCGGGCGGCGTGTCGAACGAGAACCGCAGCTCGTCGCCCATCGCGCCCGACAGCGGGCAGCTCGCGTCGCTCCCACACTCGGTGTCGGCGCAGTCCTGGGCGCCGTCGCCGTCGTTGTCGACGCCGTCGTCGCACACCTCGGACCCGAGAACGGCGGTCACGTCGTATGCCACCCCGTCGAACGCCTCGAACCCGAACACCATCACGTGATAGGTGCCGGCCTCGGGCGCGTCGATCACACACTGCTCCTCGTTGCCGGGGAGGTACGGCCGGCAGTCGTACTTCTTGCGGGTCGCGCGGGCGCCGTGCCGCACGTACAGGTCGGCGTCGCCGGTGCCGCCCGAGATCGTGAACACCAGCTGCGTCGCGCCCGGGGGCGTGTCGTAGGTGAACCGGAGCTTGGCGCCCGCCTCGCCCGACAGCAGGTCACACGAAGGCTCGCCGGCGCACTCGGCGTCGAAGCAGTCCGCGTCACCGTCGCCGTCGTTGTCGACCCCGTCGTCGCACACCTCGACCGAGGTCTCGCACGCCGGGTCGGCGGCGCACTCGCTGTCGAAGCAGTCCGCGTCGCCGTCGCCGTCGTTGTCGATCCCGTCGTCGCACACCTCGCTCTCGGGCGGCACGAACGCGCCCGCCGCCGACGCGGTCAGGGTGACCCCGGAGAACGTGCTGTACGCGTGGATCAGCACGAAGTACGTGCCGACCTGGGCCGGGTCGATCTCACACCGCTCGACGGTGGTGGAGCCCTCCGACTTGCACTGGTAGTTCGTGGTGGTCGGGGCGGCCCCGAACCGGACGTACATGTCGGCGTCCCCCGAGCCGCCGGTGGTGGCGAACGCGAGCGCGGTCGCGCCGGCCGGCGTGTCGAACTGGAACAGCAGGTCCTGGCCGGTGGTGCCCGACACGTTGGTCTCGGTGTCGAACACCTCGAACGACCGCAGGCCGACCGCGTTCCACGCCGACGACACCGCGCCGACCTGGTCCGAGCCCGCCCCGAACAGGTCGGTGGCCGCTTGGACCGACGCGTCGCGCGCCTCGGCGAACGTGGTGGACGGCGTCATGTAGAACGTCAGCGCCCGGTACCAGATGTCGGCGGCGTCGCGGATCGTGAGCGACGGGTCCTGGACCATCAGGTAGAACGCCTTGTTCGCGATCCCCGAGGAGTAGTGCACGTCGAGGCCACTGTAGTAGTCGGCGTAGTCGTCGATCGACGCGCCGTCGGCCGGCGGGTTGTCCATGAACCGAAGCGCGTCGCCGATCGCCGGCTTCGCGATGTCCTCGCCGATCATCCAGGTGTCCGCGTCCTCGGTCCACCCGCGCGAGTACGACTCGATGGTCGCGCCCATGATGTCCGAGGTCGCCTCGTTCAGGCCGCCCGACTCGCCCGAGTAGATCAGGCCGGCGGTGCGCTCGGTGACCGCGTGGCTGAACTCGTGCCCGACCACGTCGAGCGCGAGCGACAGCGGGCGGAAGTACGTCCCGCCGTCGCCGTACACCATCTGCGAGCCGTTCCAGAACGCGTTGTCGTACGCGACCGAGTAGTGCGCGGTCGACACCATCGTGGCGCCGGCGCCGTCCCAGCTGTCGCGGCCCTGCTCGGTGCTGTAGTAGTCGTAGGTCAGGCCGGCGTTGTCGTGCGCCGCGTCGAGGGCCGCGTCGCCGATCGAGGCCGACCCCTCGCTGCGCTTGAGCGTGCCCGGCAGGCTGGTGCCGTTGTTCGCGCTGTAGGTGCGCCGATCCTTGACCGTGTTCAGGTTCTCGAACTCGATCAGCGGCTCGCCGCTGTGGGCGTCGACGTACACGACCGGCCGGGTCGGGTGCGCCGGGTCGGTGCCCTCGAGCTGGACCCGCCACGCGAGGTGGTCCTCCCCGTCGAGCCGGACCACCTGGAGCTCGCGCGACTCGACCCGCCGGCGGCCGTCGGCGTTCGCGAGGTCGCCCGCGAGGTCCTCGTCGATCGACGGCACCTTGTCGACCCGCACGTCCCGCGCGAGCTTCTCGGTCAGGTGCGCCACGTCGCCCGCGTCGTCGATGTGCACGACGATCTGGCCGCCGAGCACCCGCACGCCGTTCTGCAGCTGCTGGAGCCGAACGTGGCCCATGCCGAGCTCGTCCAGGTCGGCCGACAGGACCTCGACCTCGTCGATCCCGCCGAGCGCGTCGTTCTGGTCGAGCCAGTCGAGCGCGACCTTCGCCAGGTCCTGGTTCGCGACCCGATCGCCCGGCGCGATCATCGTCGGCTGGCAGCCCGCCGCCAGCGCGATCGGCAGAAGGGTGAACATCGACCTCATGGTGCCTCCCGGGTCAGGGAGTACCCGACGACCGGGGAACGGGCTGTTTCAGGATGTTCCGTGCTGCCGGCCCCGCCCTGTTACATCTCGCAACCGATCCGGACATCCCGCGATGAGCGCGGGCAGGGGCGCGTCGGCGCAGTTACGCGGCGCCACGGGGGAGCGATGCGCGAGTTTCTCCAGTTCATCGACGGGCAGCACACCCGGGGCACCAGCGGGCGGACGTTCGACGACGTGGATCCGTGTGACGGGTCGGTGATCGGCCCAGTACACGAGGCGCTCGAGCCCGAGGTCGACGCGGCGTGCCGGGCGGCGCGGCGGGCGCTCGGCGGCCCGTGGGGTCGGATGTCGGTGCAGCAGCGGATGGACCTGCTGCACGCGGTCGCGCGCCGGATCGACGAGCGGTTCGAGGCGTTCCTCGAGGCCGAGTGCCGCGACACCGGCAAGGCGCTCGGGATGGCGCGCGCGGTCGACATCCCCCGTGGCGCCGCGAACTTCCGGGTGTTCGCCGACATCGTGCGCAACGTGCCGGCCGAGAGCTTCCGCACCGACACCGCCGACGGGGCGGGCGCGCTGAACTACACCACCCGCGGCCCCAAGGGGGTGATCGCGGTGATCTGCCCGTGGAACCTGCCGCTGCTGCTGATGACCTGGAAGGTGGCGCCCGCGCTCGCGTGCGGGAACACGGTGGTGGTCAAGCCGTCGGAGGAGACGCCGGCCACCGCCACGCTGCTCGGCGAGGTGATGAACGAGGTCGGCGTGCCGCCCGGGGTGTTCAACGTGGTGCACGGGTTCGGACCCGGGAGCGCCGGCGAGGCGCTGACCCGCCACCCCGAGGTCGACGCGATCACGTTCACCGGCGAGACCCGCACCGGCGCCGCGATCATGAAGGTGGCCGCCGACCGGATCGTGGACGTGTCGTTCGAGCTCGGGGGGAAGAACGCCGGTCTGGTGTTCGCCGACGCCGACCTCGACGAGGCGGTCGCGGTCACCCTGCGCAGCTGCTTCGCGAACTGTGGCCAGGTGTGCCTCGGCACCGAGCGCCTGTACGTGCAGCGGCCGGTGTTCGACGCGTTCGTCGACAAGCTGGCCGCGGGCGCCCGCGCGCTGAAGATCGGCCCGCCCGACAGCGGCGCGGCGATGGGCCCGCTGATCAGCCGCCAACACCGCGACAAGGTGCTGTCGTACTACCGCCGCGCGGTGGAGGACGGCGCGACCGTGATCACCGGCGGGGGCGTGCCGGACCTCGGTGAGCGGTGGCAGGGCGGCGCGTGGGTCGAGCCCACGTTGTGGACCGGGCTGCCCGAGTCGTCGGCGGTGATCCGGGAGGAGATCTTCGGCCCGTGTGCCCACCTCCGCCCGTTCGACGACGAGGACGAGGCGGTGGCCCTCGCGAACGACACGACCTACGGGCTCGCCGCCACCGTCGCGACCCGCGACCTCCGCCGGGCGCACCGGGTGGCGCACCGGCTCGACGTAGGGGTCGTGTGGGTCAACGAGTGGTTCCTGCGCGACCTGCGCACCCCGTTCGGCGGGAGCAAGCGGAGCGGGATCGGCCGCGAGGGCGGCGTGCACTCGCTCGAGTTCTACACCGAGACCCGAAACGTGTGCATCAAGCTGTGAGGACGCCGATGACCGATCCAGTGGCCGCCGCCGCCGACCGCCTGCACGAGGCGTGGCAGTCCCGCGCGCCGTGTGCTCCGGTGCGGGATCTGTTGCCGGACCTGCCCACCGCGTACGAGGCGCAGGAGCACAACACCCGCCGGTGGCTCGCCGCCGGCCGCCGGATCGTCGGGCGGAAGATCGGGCTCACCAGCCGGGCCGTGCAGACCCAGCTCGGGGTGGACCAGCCCGACTACGGGATGTTGTGGGCCGACGCGTCGTACACCGACGCCGAGCCCGTGCCGTTGCCGATGCAGGCCCGGGCCGAGGGGGAGGTCGCGTTCGTGATCGGGCGCGATCTGACCCGCGAGCACCTGGTGATCACCGACCTGATCGGGGCGATCGCGTACGCGTTGCCCGCGATCGAGGTCGTGGGGTCGAGGGTCGCGAACTGGGACATCCGGATCACCGACACGGTGGCCGACAACGCGAGCTCGGGGGCGTTCGTGCTCGGCACCTCACCCGTCGCGCTCGACCGGTTCGACCACCACCTGTGTGGGATGGTGCTCGAGCGGCGGGGCGAGCCGGTGTCGGTCGGGGCGGGCGCCGCGTGCCTCGGCAACCCGCTCGGGGCCACGTTGTGGCTCGCGCGCAAGATGGTCGAGGTCGGCCGCCCGCTGCGCGAGGGGGACGTGGTGTTGTCCGGCGCGCTCGGGCCGCTGGTGCCGGTCGCCGCCGGAGACGTGCTCGAGCTGCGGGTGAACGGCCTCGGCTCGGTGCGCGCGGTGCTGCAGTAGCGGTGGCGGGATACCGGGCCGGGCCGGAGGGTCCCAGGTGAAGGTCGCGGTCATCGGCTCGGGCAACATCGGAACCGACCTGCTGATCAAGCTCCTGCGTCGCGCGCCGCGCACGCTCGAGCCGGTCGCGATGGTCGGCGTGGATCCGGGCAGTGACGGGCTCGCCCGGGCCGAGCGGCTGGGGGTGTGGACCACCCACGCCGGGCTCGACGGGCTGATGGCGTCCCCGTGGTGGGGCGAGATCGGGCTCGTGTTCGACGCCACCAGCGCGGCGGCTCACCTGCGCCACGCCCCGGTGCTGCGCGCGCACGGCAAGATCGCGATCGACCTGACGCCCGCCGCCGTCGGGCCGTACTGCGTGCCGGTGGTGAACCTCGACCAGCACCTCGACGCGCCGAACGTGAACATGGTCACCTGCGGCGGCCAAGCCACCATCCCGATCGTCGCCGCGATCGGCCGGGTCGCGAAGGTGCACTACGGGGAGATCGTGGCGTCGATCGCCTCGAAGTCGGCGGGCCCGGGCACCCGGGCGAACATCGACGAGTTCACCGAGACCACCGCCCGCGCGATCGAGGGGGTCGGCGGCGCGACCCGGGGCAAGGCGATCATCGTGCTCAACCCGGCCGACCCGCCGCTGATCATGCGCGACACGGTGTTCGCGCTGTCGGACGACTGTGACGAGCGGCAGGTCGCGGCCAGCGTGGAGGAGATGGTGCGCCGGGTCGCGAGCTACGTGCCCGGGTACCGGCTCAAGCAGGACGTGCAGTTCGAGCGGGTGCCATCCGCGCGGATCGGCGGCGTGGGCACGATCGAGCGCGGCCTCAAGACCAGCGTGTTCCTCGAGGTGGAGGGCGCGGGTCACTACCTCCCGGTGTACGCCGGGAACCTCGACATCATGACGTCGGCGGCGCTCGCCACCGCCGAGCGCATCGTCCAAGGGAGGGCCCGTGTCGCCGTCTGACCCCGAGCGCGCGGCCCCGCGGACCACCCCACGGACAGGCCCGTGGGGCGACCGGCTGTGGGTGCAGGACGTGTCCCTCCGCGACGGGATGCACGCGATCCGGCACCAGTACACCCTCGACCAGGTGGTGGCGATCGCGAAGGCGCTCGATCGCGCCGGCGTACACGGGATCAGCGTGGCCCACGGAGACGGCCTCGCCGGCAGCTCGTTCAACTACGGGTTCGGGCGCCACGACGACCTCGAGTGGATCGCGGCGGTGGCCGCGGTGCTCGAGCGGGCCACGTTGTGCACCCTGCTGCTGCCCGGCATCGGCACCGTGCACGACCTGAAGAACGCGTACGACGCCGGGGTGCGGGCGGTGCGCATCGCGACCCACTGCACCGAAGCGGACATCGCGCAGCAGCACATCGAAGCCGCGCGCGGGCTCGGGATGGAGGTCACCGGGTTCCTGATGATGAGCCACATGGTCTCCCCGGAGGCGCTCGCCCACCAGGCGAAGAAGATGGAGAGCTACGGCGCGCAGTGCGTGTACGTGACCGACTCGGGCGGCCGGCTGCTGATGGAGGAGGTCGCCGCTCGGTTCGACGCGTACGACCGGGTGTTGAAGCCGGAGACCGAGCGCGGGATGCACGCCCACCACAACCTGTCGCTCGGCATCGCGAACTCGGTGGTGGCGGTGCAGCACGGCGCCACCAGGATCGACGCGTCCCTCGCGGGGATGGGCGCGGGCGCCGGCAACGCGCCGCTCGAGGTGTTCGTCGCGGTGGCCGAGCTCCAGGGCTGGCGCACCGGGGTCGACCTGTACACCGTGATGGACGCGGCCGAAGACCTGGTCCGCCCGCTGCAGGACCGCCCGGTGCGGGTCGACCGGGAGACGCTCACCCTCGGGTACGCCGGCGTGTACTCGAGCTTCCTGCGGCACGCGGAGAAGGCGAGCGCGCAGTACGGCGTGGACACGCGCGACATCCTGGTCGAGCTCGGCCGGCGGCGGATGGTCGGCGGCCAGGAGGACATGATCGTGGACGTGGCGCTCGACCTGGTGCGCCGGCGCGAGGCCGCGCGGATGGAGCAGGAGCTCGCGGCCGCCCCGGCGGTGGCCAAGGTGCCGGCCGGGCCCGGGGGGCGCTCGTGATCGCCGCGCTGGCCGAGCGCCTCGATCGGGCGGCCCGCGACGCGCGGCCCACGCCGCAGCTCGAGCACCCCCTCACCCTCGACCAAGCCTACGACGTGCAGGCGGCGAACGTCCGCCACCGCCTCGATCGGGGAGAGGTCGCCGTCGGGGTGAAGATGGGGTTCACCAGCCGCGCGAAGATGGTCCAGATGGGTCTGTCCGACCTGATCTTCGGTCGGCTCACCTCCGGGATGCGCCTCGAGGACGGCGGCACCGTGTCGCGGGCGCGGTTCATCCACCCCCGGATCGAGCCCGAGATCGCGTTCGTGCTCAGCGGTCGCCTGTCGGGCGAGGTGAGCCCGGCCGAGGCGCTGCGGGCGGTCGGCGGGGTCGCGCCCGCGCTCGAGCTCATCGACAGCCGGTACGCCGACTTCAAGTTCTCGTTGGCCGACGTGATCGCCGACAACACGTCCGCGGCGGGGTTCGTGGTGGGCGGGTGGAGCGACCCGGCCCGCCCGTTCGACAACCTGGGCCTGGTGATGGAGATCGACGGCGTGCCCGCGCAGATCGGCTCGAGCGCGGCGATCCTCGGGGACCCCCTGCGGTCCCTCGCGGCGGCGAGCCGCCTGGCGGCGCGGTGCGGCATGGCGCTCGAGCCCGGGTGGATCGTGCTCGCGGGCGGGGCGACGGCGGCGGTGCCGCTCGCGGTCGGCCACCACGTCCGGCTCGCGGCCGAGGGGCTGGGCCGGGTGCAACTCACCGTGGTCGAGTAGGAGCCCGCGTGGAACAGGATCTGTCTGGCCGCGAGCTGCTCACCCTGCGGGTGGACCTCGAGCTGGTGTCCGAGTGGGCGCCGGTGCTCGAGCGCCTGGCCGCGGCACACGGGGCGCTGTCGCAGGCCGGGGTGCAGGGGACCGGGTTCGTGGTCGAGGTCGCGATCGAGCCCGCCCGTAAAGACGCGTTCCTCGCCGACATGCAGCGGTACTGGGGCCACTTGGTGGAGCGTCGGAAGCGCGAGGGCCGCTGGAGCGGGTGACGGTGGAACCTCCGCGACACCCCCACCGTCGAGGTCGCGCTACCCGATCCCATGGGTCTGGCCGGGTCTGCACGACAGGACGAGGTCGACCCGGCCTCGTTCCATCGGCGGCTGATCCGAGGGACGACCGGGATCCTGGTCGTGTTCTGCCTGCTGAGCGGGGCGAGGTACCACTCGATCGGCGTGGGGTCGATGGCGTTGGCGAACCTCGCCCTGATCGGGGTCGCGCTGGCGAACCTGAGGCTCGTGCGCCTCGGGCACACCACCGCCGCCGGGCACGTGCTGATCTCCACGCTGTTCGCCGCGCTGATCGTGGACAACCTGTCGACCGGCGGGTTCATGGACCCGAACTTCGGCTGGCTGTACGTGGTGCCGGTGGGCGCCGGGCTGTTGCTGTCGGCCCGGGCCGCGGTCGGGTACGGCGCCGCGGTGGCGGTGGTGATGCTCGGGTTCTTCGCGCTCGACGTGGTCGGCCCCGGGGTGCCCGACCTCGTGCCCCCCGAAGACCACGCGGCGCAGAGCCTGTTCAACCGGCTGACCGAGACCGCGGGGTTGGTCGGGATGGTGGCGGCGTTCGGGTACGAGCGACGAAGGTCCGCCACTGCGCTGGCCGACGCGGTCGCCGCCGCCACTGCGGCCAGCCGAGCCAAGAGCGGGTTCCTGGCCAACGTGAGCCACGAGCTGCGGACCCCGCTCACCGCGATCCTCGGGTTGACCGAGCTGATGCGCGAGGAGGCCCACGACGAGGGTCGGCCCGCGCGCGACCTGGACCGGGTCCACACCGCCGCCCGTGGTCTGCTGGCGCTGATCAACGACGTGCTCGACCTGTCGAAGATCGAGGCCGACAAGCTCGATCTCACGCTCGAGCCGACCGACGTCCGGGCGCTGCTGCAGGAGGTCGCCGAGCGGCTCGCTCCGGTGGTCCAAGCGGGCAACAACCGATTCCGGGTCGAGCTCGGCGGGGAGCTCGGGGTGATGACGATCGACGCGTTGCGCACCACCCAGATCGTCACCAACCTGCTCGGCAACGCCGCGAAGTTCACCTCGGACGGCACGGTGCGGCTGTCGGCGCGGCGGGCGGGGCTGCGGCTCGCGATCGAGGTCGCCGACGACGGGATCGGGATCGCGGTCGACAAGCACGAACACGTGTTCGACTCGTTCGCCCAGGCCGACGACTCCACCACCCGGGTGTACGGCGGCACCGGGCTCGGGCTCGCGATCGCGCGCCAGCTCGCGCGGCGGATGGGCGGGGACGTGACGGTGGTGAGCGCCCCCGGCCAGGGCTCGGTGTTCACCGTGACCCTGGCCGAAGCCTGAGGATCACCACGCCCGGTTGTCGTGGTCCTCGCCGTGGCACTCCCCGGTGCAGGTGGCCCCTTTCCACGGCGCGGACGGCGCCAGCACCTCGGCCTGCCCGTTCACGTGGTACTGCGGCGCGATCACGTACTGGGCGGCGTCGACCACCGACTGGTGGCAGTCGTAACAGGTGATGTCGCCCTGCTGGAGGTGCTCCTCGTGGTGGCCCGACATCACGTTCCAATACTGCGGGGTGGTGAGGTCGGCGTGGCAGTCGTAGCACGCGAGCGGGCCCTCCCCATCGGCGACGGTGCCGAGCACGTTGTACCCGTCCCCGTGGCAGTACACGTTGGAGCAGGTCTTCTGGTAGTAGGTCGCCACGGGTGAGTACCCCGCGGTGTAGTCGAGCTCGCCGTAGCCGGGGGTCACGTCGTCGAAGATGTGGCCCGGGGTGAGCACGTCGGTCGGCTTGTCGTGGCACTGGGTGCAGCCGTACGCGTAGTGGTCGTCGCCGTCGATGTGGGTCGAGTGCGCGGTGAACGAGATCAGGTCCGGGTTCTCCTGCCCGTCGATGTCCTTGGGCGGGGCGCCCGACGCGTCGACCGTGCCGCCGTGGCAGAAGGTGCAGTTGGTGCGCCAGTCCGGGTACCCCTCCGCGGTGTGGCAGGTGTCGCAGCTCACCCCGTTGGTCTCGCCGTCGAGGTACTGGCCGTGGCAGCCGCGGCAGTCGCCGTCGGTCTGGAGCTTCGCCGCGAGCCCGTGCACCCCGGAGTCGGACCAGCCGGGCGGGTGGTGCGGGACGTCGGTCTGGGTCACCGTGCCGAAGTCGACCGGGGCGCAGTCGTACGGCGCGCCGGCGAGGATCCACTGCTTGAGCGGCTCGACGTAGTACGGGTCGAGCGCCCCACCCGGCGGCATCACCCCGCCCTGCAGCGGAGGCGGCGACGCCAGCACCTTCTGGTACAGGTACGACTGCTCGAGGCTGCGCGGCACCACCAGGGTCTGCCCCGGCGCGCCCACCGAGGGCTGGTACACCATCGCGTAGAACGGGTCGGTCTCGAGGTCCAGCCCTCCGCCCGCCACCACCGCCGAGTGACACCCGGTGGTGCACGCGATCTGCAGCAGCGACCGCACCGAGCAGAACTGCCCCTCGAGGAACCCGTCCGGGGGCAGCGCGGTGTTGGTGGAGGTCGGGAACGGGATCGGATCGCCGTCGACCAGCTCCGGTTCGAACCAGGCGCAGCTGGTCAGCAGAGGCGCCAACAGCGCCGCCCAGCGGGTGGAACACCCCGCGGGGCGCGGTCCGAGGACCAAGGTTGGGCAATCCGCAGGACGGAGTCCGAGGACTGACAATTCCGCAGGACGGAGTCCGAGGACTGACAATTGCTCGCTCATGGGTCGCTCCCTCGACCCCGCCCCAGTGAAACCCGGGCTACCGTAGCACGTCCGCCGCACGGAGGAAGGTTGATTCGCCCGGTGATGCTCCTGCTGTTCGTGATCGTGCTGGCGCTGTTCTTCGCGAACGTCGAGATCCAGATCGAGGGGCCACACGGGTGGGCGGCGAGCCTGCCGGTGACGTTCCGGATCGAGGACCACTGGCTGCTCGACCTGTTCTGGGGCAGCCGCCCGCTCACCGGCTACCACGCGTGGGTGTTCTCGTTCATGGCGCTGGTGTTCCACTACCCGCTGGTGTGGAGCCACCAGTGGACGCCGCGGCTCGAGGCGCGGGCGCTCGCGTGTGTGAGCCTGTTCTGGATCGTCGAGGACGCCGGGTGGTTCGTACTGAACCCGGCGTACGGCTGGTCGAAGCTCGACCCGGCCCACGTCCCGTGGCACGTGCACTGGTTCCTCGGCCTGCCCACCGACTACTGGACGTTCACCGCGGTCGGGGTCGCGGTGTTCGTCTGGTCGTACGGGCCGTTCGTCAGAACGCCGGATCCGCCTGCATCAGCTCGGTGAGCTCAGCCACCAGCTCGGCCGAGCCGATCACCAGCGGCGTGCGCTCGTGCAGCGCGGTCGGCACCCGGTCGAGGATCCGGCCCCGCCCGTCGGTGGCGGCGCCGCCGGCCCGCTCGGCGAGGTACGCGAGCGGGAACGCCTCGTACAGCAGGCGCAGCTTGCCCGCCGGGTCCTTCGCGGTGGCCGGGTACACGAACACCCCGCCCTTCAGCAGGTTCCGGTGGAAGTCGGCGACCAGGCTCCCGATGTACCGCGAGCTGAACCCGCGCCCCTTCGCGCGGTCGAGGAACGTGCGCACCCCGGGCTGCCAGCCGTGCGCGTAGGCCTCGTTGCAGCTGTAGATCTTGCCCTGCGGGATCCGGATCTCGGGGTGGGACAAGAAGAACTCGCCGACGCTCGGGTCGAGGGTGAACCCGTGCACCCCCGCCTCCGAGCCGAGCACCATCAGCGTGCCCGACCCGTACACGATGTAGCCGGCGGCCACGAGCTCGGTGCCCGGCCGGAGCGCGTCGGCGACGCTCGCGCGGGTGCCCTCCTCCGACACCCGACGGTACACCCCGAAGATCGTGCCGATCGTGGCGTTCACGTCGATGTTCGACGACCCGTCGAGGGGGTCGACCGTGACCACGTACCGGCCGGAGTGCCACTGCTCCCCCACCAGGACCGGCTCGTCCTCCTCCTCCGACACCACCATGCAGGTGTGCCCGCGGTGCTCGAGCGCGCGGGTGAACGTGTCGTTCGCGTACCGGTCGAGCTTCTGCACGAACTCGCCCTGGATGTTGACCTCGCCGGTGCCGCCGAGCATCCCGGCGAGGCCCGCCCGGTTCACCCGCGACGAGATCATCTTGCCGGCGAGCGCGATGCTCTGGGTGAGGTTCACGAAGGTGCCGGTGGCCCCTGGGTAGGTGCGCAGCGTCTCGATCAGGAACCGATCGAGGGTCGTGCCCTCCTCGAATTGCACGGTCATCGGGTGGTGTCCTCGTCGATCGAGAACCCGAGCAGCGGCAGCGGCGTGTGTGGGCCGGTGTTGCCCCGGTTCGGGTCGGTGTTCTCGCGCCGCTCGTACACCAGCACCAGGTTGCCCTCCTGGTGGAGCAGCCGCACCGTGCCGCGGGCCAGCTCGGCCACGATCTTCCCGCGCCTCACGTTCTCGATCAGCTCGGCGTGGGCGACCAGCGCCTTCGACATCGCGAGGCTCAGATCGCCGTTGGTCAACGGCAGGAACCCGGCCGCGATCACCATCAGCTGGTCCCAGTCGCGCTGGGCGAGCTGGCGGGTCTTGTCGCTCATCCCCCCTCCCCTCGGCGGCTCCAAACCGCCGTCTGCTCGGACTCGTACACCACCTCGCCCTCCTGGGCGAACGTGAACCGGTAGCCGAGGAACCAAGCGCCTCGCAGCTGTCGCCGCTTGTGCGCGATCGCCCTCGCGATCACCGGCGGCCCGATCGTCGCGATGCGACGGAACCGCGCGCTCTCGAGGTGCGTGCCGTAGCCCACCCAACCGGCGGACGGCCGCAGGCCCATCGCGTACACCGCGTGCAGGTTGCCCAGCGTGCCGGTGACCTGGACCGCGATCGCGCCCGGCACGTGCTTGACGTGGCCCGGCCAGGGCTGCTGCGCGTCGACCAGCGGGCCGAGGCGGGTCGTGTCGATCAACGCCACGACCTCGTGGGTCTCGCGGTCGAGCGACAGCAGGTCGTGGATGTACCAGTGGTCCCGGTCGTACAGGCACTCCGACGCGAAGTCGGCGGGGATGCCCACCCTCGGCGGCGCCTCTGCGGGAGGTTCGGTTCGCATCCGCGCTGCTTATCCGACCGCCCCGCCGCCGGCTTTCTTCAGCCGCACCTCCACCGCGCCGCCCATCATCCGCCCGCGGAGCACCAGCCGATCGGCCGGCACCCCGGCGCAGGCCCAGTCCCACACGCTCCCCGACAGCGCCCCCATCCACTCGCCCAGCCCGAACCCGCGCGCGGGCAGGTGGAACCGGTCGCGGGTGCGCGAGTGCAGGGTGAGCGAGGTGGTGTCGACCGCCTCGAACCCGACGCGCTGCTCGCCGGCGACCCGCCAGCGACCCGCGCACACCCCGCTGGTGCCGACCTCACCGGCCATGGTCACCGCGGCCAGCGGGCCGACGAACGCGTCGGCCAGCACGATCTCGAGCCGCCCGTCCGGGTGGAACACGAACCGCATCCCGCGCGCGCCCATCACCTGGCCGAACCCCTCGGCGCTGGACACGTCCCACGGGCCCAGCGGCGCGCCGGCGTCGGGCAGGAACCGACACGGGGTAGTGGCGGCTGCGGCGAGCCCCCGCAGCTCGACCCCCGCCTCGGCCCACGGCTCGTCGACGAACCCGTCGCCCTCGACCCGCACCCGGCCGCCCCGGGGGTGCGCCGGCACCACCAGCGGCCGCCACGACCACGGGACGAGCTCGAGCGGGATGTCGGACTCGGAGATCCGCCCGACCGGCACCGGCAGCTCGGCCGACGCGCCCGTCGGGGAC
>JBEBJC010000615.1:0-5275 GCA_040080105.1 Myxococcota bacterium | reverse complement strand
CACGTTACCGTGCCGAACGGGCAGCTGCGGGTCACTCGCGTGGGGACTCGGCGTCGCCCACCTTCTCGAGCCCTTCGAGCAGCTCGATCACCGCCTTGCCGGTGTGGATGAGCCCGTACAGGGCGACCCCGTGCGCGCTCGACAGCCCCTCCCCCAGCAGCTCGACCAGCTCGGCCGCGCCGGTCCCGAACATACACAGCCCCACCACCACCTGGGTGAGCGGGTGGGTGAAGATCCACCGCAGCCATCGAACCATGGGCGACCTCAGATGTTGATGCTCTGGGGGATCCGGGACGGCAGCAGGAACGGGTACGGCGCCCGCCCGCGGTTGCGCTGGTCGATCACCGCCTCCACCGCGCGCAGGTCGGCCTGGAACGACGCGAGGGCCGGGTCGATCCGCGGGTCGCCGGCGAAGTTGCCGCCGAGGCCGAACAGGTGGTGCGGGTACCCGCCGAGCGAGGTGTGGTGCACACTCCCGAGCAACAGCCCGAGCGTGGCCTGGAAGTGCGCCTGCGGCAGGGGCGGCAGCAGCGAGAACCAGTCGGCCTCGGTCCCGAGCGCGCCGGCGCGGTACCCGGCGAGCGGGAACGCCGGCGCGTACGACATGATGGTGAGCTGGGGGAAGTTCACCGCCGCGTGTTGGGCGCTCGCGGTGAACACCACGTGCGCGACCGCGTCCACCAGATCGGCCACCGTGACCGGCACCGGCACGTCGCGCAGCCGCCCGCCGTCCGGGGCGCCGAGCCAGCCGAACATCGCGCGCACCTCGACATCTCCGGCCACGTCGCCGTCCGAGCCGTACCAGGTGCGCAGGTACGCCTCGACCCACCGGTGGATCGCGGCGTGCACCAGCAGCGCGTCGTCGCGGTACGGGTACTCGCGCAGGGTCTCGGGGTCGTCGACCCCGCGGGCGCGCAGCTCGCGCGGGAGCATCGAGCCGCGGAACGACCAGGTCTGTGCGCCGGACACCGCGGCCGCGCGGCTGAACGTGATCGGCCCGCCCATCACCGCGTCGACGCCGCCCCCGGGCGCGGCGAGCTTCTGGTCGGCGGCGTCGTTGATGTACAGCGTGCCCTCGAAGTGCGGGGCGAGCAGCCGGGCCACCGGGTGGGTCGGCGCGAGCGACCGGCGGGCGGCGAGCACCACCGCCTCGAGCACGAGGTGGGTGTGCGCGAGGTGGATCACCGCCTGGTGCACGTTGCCGTCGGCCACGGTGGTGACGGTCTTCGCCCGCTGCCACGCGAGCCCGTCGGCGGGCCCGACCGGGTCGTCGTCGGCGCGGATCGCCACCGGCACCAACGTGCGGGCGGCGCCGACGCTGGCGAACAGCGCCACCGGGCCGAACAGGTACTTCTGCCGCCCGCCCCACGTGCCGCCCTCGACCCCGCGCAGGCCCGAGTAGTCGGCGACGAACAGCCGACCCTCGGCGGCGGCCGACGCCAACGTGGCGCCGGACACGTCGACCCCGCGCGCGGCGAAGGTGCCCATCGAGCGGGCGAACGCGGCCTCGGTCAGCGCGAACGGCGCGGCGTCGACCCGCTGCAGCGACATCGGGTTCGGCCCGGCGACCCGCATCCGCGCGAACCACAGGTCGTCGTGGACCTCGGTCGCGCACGCGGGCACCGGCAGGCGGCGGAACAGCGCCTCGTAGTCGGCGAGGGAGCTCGCCGGCACGTCGTCGTCCTGGCCCTGGACCAGCCCGACCAGGAAGTCGAACGCCGCGTGTGCCCCGCCCTTCTCTGCGTCGTGCAGCAGCTCGAGCACCGCGTGGTGCTCGGGGTGCTCGGGGTGCAGGCTCGACAGGCGGCGGTCGACCTCGGCCGCGTTCAGGCCGACCCGCACCAGCACCTCGGCGACGGTCGCGAGCCACGCCGCCGCGGGCCGGTCGGACGGCGGGACGGACGGCGCGAACGCGAGCCCGGTGAACCGGTCGTACACCACCGGGTTCGACGCGTCCTGCTGCGCGACCTGCTGTCGGCGCTGCTCGGGGTTCGGGTCGTGCTGCGGCAACACGGGGGACGTCATCGAGACCTCGGGGTGGAGCGTCGGTCGAGCCACGCGCGGGCGGCGGCGGCCGCGCCTTCGTACAGCGCGGCAACCCGCTCGGGGCCCATGTCGAACTCGGTCGTGCCGTACCCGCGCACCGGCAGGCGCACGACCCGGTCGGCGTGGGCGTCGAACGTCGCGTTGTCGCGGGCGGACATCAGCGTGTCGAGCAGCGCGCTGATCCGCGAGTGCAGGGCGTGCGGCGGGGCCGCGGGGGCCGGCGCGCCGGGGACCTCGAGCTCGGGGTCGAGGTACAGCCCGACCACGTCGTGGCCGGTCCCCTCCCCCATCAGCGCCCGCACCTCGGCCGCGCTCGGATCGGTGAACAGGAACAGCGGGAAGTTCGACACCACGCCGCCGTCGACCACCGCGTGTCCGTCGAGGTTCCGGCCGAGGTACGTCCCCCACGCCGGGTCCCACCGCACCTCGGTCCAGTAGAACGGGATGCTCATCGACATCCGCACCGCCCACACCACCGGCACGTCCGGCGCGGTGCGGTGGTTCAGCACCAACATCCGCTGGTCCGAGGTGTCGGTGGCCACCACCGACAGGTCGCGCCCGGTGTGCCCGTACAGCTGGCCGAGGGTCGCCTTGCCGAGCCCGCTCCCGCGCGACTCGAGGCAGTCGTACATCCACTTCAGGAACCCGTCTCCGCGGTGCAGCCCGCCCTGCTCGGACAGCAGCGCCAGCGACGCCATCATCGGCAGGTGCGACACCGCCCGGCCCACCGCGAGCTCCATCCGCTGGCCGAACGGCACGACCTCGCGCAGCAGCTGGAACGGGCCGCTGTGCTCGATCTCGGCGTCCGACAGCTGCGGAGCGTCGGCGAACGTCGTGTAGATCGGCGCCCCGGACGGGGTCCGCTCGGTCGAGCCGGCGAGGATCTCGGCCGGGGCGTACCCCGCCGCGAGGTTCGTCGCGGTGATCGCCCCCGCCGACGTCCCTACCAGCCTCCCCAGCGCGTGCCCGGCCTCGAGCAGCGCGGACACCGCCCCGGACAGCGCGACGCCCTTGGCGCCTCCGCCTTCGAACACCACGTCGAACGTCGCCACTCGGGCTCCCTGGCTCAGATGTTGATGCGGCTGCGGATGTGGTCCACGTCCACGCCGAGCGCCGCGAACGCGTCGCGCTCGGCCGCGAGCGCCGCCTTGAACGCCGGCGGCACGTCGCGCTCCTCGTCGGCGAGCAGCATCCCGTAGTTGGCGTGGATCCCGATCGAGTTGACGGTGATCGCGTCGAGCATCACCGACGGCGGCGGCAGCAGGCCCGCGTCGGACTCCGGGCCGAGGCTGCCGTTCCGCAGGCCGAACGTGGCGAGCAGCAGGTCTCCGCCGGCGTCGTACTGCCCGTCGTGGGTCCAGGTGTGGTCGAACGTGGCGCGGAACAGGATCACCCGGCACAGCTGCTGCAGCCGCTCCAGGTCGCCGGGCGCGGGCGCGTCGGTGGTGGTCACCGGCGGCGCGCTGCGCACCACCCCGTCAACCGTGCGCCGGCCCACGGCGGGCGCCTCGCGCAGCGGGACCACCCGCGGGTCGGGCGGCAGTGGATCGAACGGCGGGGACCGGCGCACCAGGTCGTCGGACATCCGCCGGACCTCGACCCATCGCGCCACGATCTCGTCGCGGTGCTGGTCGAAGAACTCCCCGACGTACCGCCCGAGCAGGTCCCAGAACCGCGCCCCGGCCAGCGCGTACCGGTGGGTCGGGTGGACCGCGGGCGGCGGCGCGAACGTCTCCCAGCACATCCCCGCGGTGAGCCGGCGCATCCGGTCCTGCAGCGCCTGGTAGGTCAGCGCCGACTGGGCGAGCAAGATCCCGTTCGGGCCCCACGCGAACCCGTCGCCGTCGCGCCCTTGCGGCACGATCTCCTGCAGGTGCGCGTGCAGCAGCCGGCGCACCGGGTTCTCCCGCAGGTTGCGGAACACGGCCAGCGCCGCAGCCTCGGTCTGGAAGTGGCCGGTGATGATGTGCCCGTCGAGCGCGCCCTGCAGCAGGTGCTGGCACCGCACGACCCGCTTGGCCGCCTCCCACTCGGGGTCGGCCGGGGTGAACGACCGCCGCTCGTCCGACGCCCAGCCCGCGGCGCCCGCGCGCCGGATCCGCAAGTCGATCCGCACCGGGACGATCTCCACCTCGCGCGGCTCGAGCACCACGTCCACGTCGCACAGGTCGAACCCCGGGCCGTCGGCGCGAGGGGCCACGTCGTCGCCCCAGTCCATCACCGCCCGCAGCCGGCGCGGATCGTCCGCGTCGCGACCGAGGTTCAGCGCGATGTGGAACCCGTTCACCAGCAGGTCGCCGAGCCACGCGTCGGAGCGCGAGCGGCCGGGGGTCTCGGCGTCGGCGCGCTGGCTCCGCACCACCGGCTGGTGCGCCTGGATCGCCGCCGCGGTCGGGTGGTCGGGCCCGAGCAGGCGCTCGGCCTCGAGCAGCGCCTTGATCGGGACGGTCCGCGCCACCGACAGGGCCAGGGCCTCGCGGAACCCGGCGGTGTAGGCCTGGGGGAGCTTGCCGTCGACGGCCGCTGCCCGCGGCACCGGCACCTCGTCGCGGTACGGCCACCAGGGGACCGAGACGTCGCCGAGATCGTCGCCGGTCGCCACCACCTTCCACGCCAGCGCCACCCGCTCGCGCGGGTCGGGCAGCCCGTCGCGCGTGTAGTGGTGGTCGACGTCGTAGGCTCGGAGCTCCAGGTGTTCGCCGGAGGGGAGCGGGATCTCGAACTGTCCGTCGTCGTCGGTGGTGGTCCTCACCCACCCTCCGAGCGTGACCGGGTGGTGGACCCTCGCTTCGATCGTCAGCGAGTGGACGGGAACCGCGGGTCCGGCCTGGCGGTGGACCAGGCGACCTCGAACGGTGCGCGACGGCATTGGGCAGGCTCCGGGGTGGCTCGGGACCGTTCGTCCACCCGCGGTAGGGCTGGGTCACCGCCCGGTTACACCGGTGTCCCCAGCGGGACCCACAGCTCGAGCGCCGAGGCCGGGTCGCCCGGGTCGTCGAGCCAGGTGAACGTGGGGGCGAACCCGAGCCGTTCGCGCCGCGCGGGCAGCTCGCGCTC
The DNA here is from genome assembly GCA_040080105.1 of Myxococcota bacterium. Lineage (GTDB taxonomy): Bacteria > Myxococcota_A > UBA796 > UBA796 > JACKER01. Next base: position 172 of record JBEBJC010000615.1, on the reverse strand, counting down.
GATCACCCAGAAGATGCCTTCGGACACCTGCCACGGCGGGCCGGTCCACCGGTGCACCGCCCACGCGCGCTCCGGCACCCGGATCGGCAGCAGCGGCAGCGGGACGGGCCGGGCGGCGGTCCGGACCACCCCGAGGAACTCCGGCACCGACCCCGACGCCCACCCCCACGGG
>JBEBJC010000614.1:0-5275 GCA_040080105.1 Myxococcota bacterium | reverse complement strand
GGCCACGTTCGACACCAGCACCTCGGCCCCCACGATCTCGGCGACGAACAGCCCGGCGTCCGCGCCGCCGTACGTGCCGTCGTACACCCCGTCGCAGCCCCCGGGGTCGGTCGGGTCCGTCGGGTCCGTCGGGTCCGTCGGATCGATGGGTTCCGTCGGGTCGGACCCCGAGGGAGAATCCGTCGAATCGGACGACCCGTCACTCGTCGTACCCTTCGGCTCTCCGGAGCCGACCGAGATCTCGCACCCCGCCACCCACAGCCACACGGTCCAACGCGCCATGTCCTACCTCCAGTCCCCGGACCGTACCGGCCCGGCGGGCGTCCCCGACAGGACGGGGCGCGCCAGCCCCCGGACCGATCCCGCCACCGGCGTCGCGACGGTGACCGCGCTGACCGCGGACCGGGCCCTGGTCGCGCTCGAACAGCTCGGGCTCGATCGCGGCGTCGAGGCCCGCCGGGTGGGGGTGCCGACCGCTCCCGACCCGGAGTTCGGCTGGCGGGTGCCGCTCGACGCGGTGGAGCGGCTGTTCGAGCGGGGGGTGGAGCGCGCCGGGCCCGACTTCCCGCTCACCGCGCGGGTGGTGCGCGCGGAGGACAACCGGAGCCCGGTCACGATGTACTGCCGCACCCGCGCCACCGGCCGCGACGCGCTGGACGCGCTGCGCGAGCTGATGCCGCTGGTGACCGACGGGTACGGGATCGACACCCGCGACGGGCGGCTGACCTGGACCGGGCTGCGGTGGCCGAACGTGGGGTGGTTCGACGCCGCGGACCTGGTCGCGGCGGCCCGCACGATGGTCCCGTCCGCCCGGCGGTGGGTCACCGAGGTCACCGCGCCCTCCCCGATCCCCCCGGGGGCGGAGGCGCTGTTCGGGTGCCGGTGCACCCCGGGCCCGTCCCTGTCGGTGCAGCTCGCGCCGGAGCTGCTCGACGCGCGCCTCGCCCCGGCAGACCCGGCGGTGCGGGCGCACATCGAGCGCGAGATCGCGGCGCTGCGGGCGGCCGCGCCGTCGCCGTCGCCGTCGGTGGTGGACGCGCTGTGGCGGCTCGGCCCGACCGCGACCCTCGGCGATCTCGCGGCGGCGCTCGGCACGAGCGAGCGCACGGTGAGCCGGCGGCTGGCCGAGCTGGGAACGACGTTCCGGGCGGAGCTCGACCGGGTGCGCGCCTCGATGGCCCGCGACGCAGCGGACCGCGGACCGGACGCGGTGGCGGAGCTGCTCGGCTACTCGGACACCCGGGCGCTGCGGCGCGCCCGCCGGCGGTGGGGAACGCCGCCGGGCTGATCACGGCTCGTTCGGCATCCGCACGGGCTCGACCCACTTCGTGCACGCGCGGCGCAACCGCGATTTCACCACCAGTAGAACACTGTCGGGAACGAGTTCCCCGGTCCGGTCGCTCCGTGGACGCGCTGGCCACAGGACACCGAGCGGGGCTCGCAGGGTTCGGGGACGGGTGCTGGGCCACGCCGCCGCGCCCACCAGATGAGGGTCGTGACGGACAGAGCGGCGGCCAGCAGCCACCACCGACGAAGGGCAGCCAGCATCGATTTCACGAGTTCACTCTGGACGGTCCGACGGTCACCGAGCGAGCGGAGGAGGCGCGGGAGGCGCGAGATCCGGCTTGTACCACTCGGTGCACGTGCGGAACCGCAGCCGACCGTCCGACGGCCCGATGACGGAGCCGACGATCAGCGCGGCCAGTGGGGCTCCCTCGCCCGGGACGACCACATCGAGCACCGGCCCGGCGGCGGGCAGGGTCATCGACACCCCCTGCGGCTCTCCAGGGTGGGCCGCCATACAGTCGGCGAAGTGTTCGGCCGTGACGTCGGACACGGGCATCGACACCCAGCCGTGCCCTCGGCCCGCCCACCGCCAGGTCGCCGTCGGGGTCGTCGGGGGCACCGGGCCGATCGCGACCTCGATCGTGACCCGCTCCGCCCCGAGCACCGGCCCGAGCGCCGCGCCGAAGCAGGGGTCCCACGCGACCCACCGCGGCTCTGCACCCGCGACCGACAGGTTCAACCCCCGACCGACCACCGCGTCGACCCGGCGACTCCCCGCGCGGACGAACAGGTGCTCGTCGCCGTCCGCCGGGGCCGGAGGCTCGGCGGCGACCGCGCCGACCAGACATTGGTCGAACGCGCCGGAACTCCAGCCGCTCGCGACGAACCCATGCCCGTACGGGGTCGTCGGACGCCAGTCGTCGGACGGAGGCGCCGCCCACGCCGAAACCCACAGCCACCCGGTCATCACTGCCCTCCCGGCTCGCGGTTCACCGCCTCGTCCATCACCCGCTGGAGCGCCTCCGGACACCACTCGCGCAGGTCCTCGTCCGAGTCGTCGGACCGAACGTACTCCCAATGCAGTTCCGCTTCGACCGAGGTCGACCAGTTCGCTTCGACCCGGGTCGGCACTCGGTACTCGTCGGCAGGCGTCCAGCGAGACCAGGTCACCTCGCGACCGTCCGGGTAGACCCAAACGGGCTCGCTGCGCGTCGGCGACAGCGTCACCTGGGGCACCGACGACAACCCGCCACCCCCTTCGAGCGCCGCCCAGAAGTCGTCGAGTGCCAGGTGAGAGCGAAAGAGCCTGGGCTCGAAACCTGGATCGAGCCAGAAGGGTTCGTCTCCCAGCTGAGACGTCAAAATCAGGACCCAATACCACCGGTCACTGCCCCGAACGAGCCGAGCATGGGCGCCGCCGCTGTCCGATATCGCACAGTCGCGCCGCACGGACCTGTCTCGCTGGCCCCACACATCCAACGTGCCCCACTCTCCACCAGACTCCACCAATTCGACGTGGAACGAACCCACAGGCCGAACCCCTCCTGGTCGGGCGGTTCGGCAACCGAACCCGCCCACGACAACCGCAAGAGGAATTGGCGCGAGCCAGCTCAGCAGAGCACCAGAAAGGGACATCCGGGGTCGTCCATGAAGCCGCCGCCGCCACCATCGATGGGTTGAGTCGAGTCCTCTTCGTCACCCTCCTCCTCTTCGTCCTCGCCCTCCTCGCGATCGACGGACTCCTGTAGGGCAGCCGCGCAGAGCATGTCCTCGTCCACGGCGCCCATCTGGGTCGCCGCACCAGCTGGGACCTTTGACGGATACTGTGCGAGCAAGTCGTCGAGCTCCGCATCGGTCCATTTCTCCAGGAAACTCAGCAAGCCCAGGTAATCCTTCTTCTCCCTTTCGTCAAGTGAGTTGAAGTACTGGTTGACCGACTGAATCGACTCGATGACCGAAGCGTTCGAGTCGACGGCAGACTGGCCCTCCTGGGCGTAGTAGATGACGACACTCCCGTCGCTGTTGGTGATGGTGGCGATGTGAGATCCCCCCATCGCGCCGCCGAGGTCGTGCGCCATCCCCTCCGATGTGGTGGCGTACCCGTGGAACGATGTGTCACCCGGCCCGGTGTACTTCAGCCACACCGTCCCCGAAGCAGCGCCTCCCTCAGAGGTGTACGCACACAGCGCGTCGACGACGTTGCAGTTCGCGTCGACGTAGGCGTAAGCCACCGCGCCGTAGTCGTGGCACGAGCTCCAATCCTCCTCCCCCGCTAGGTATCGGTCGACCATACACCGCAGCGAGCAGAACGACAGCGCCTCCGCCCAAACTGCCTCCAGATCACAGCCTGCCGCGACCCCGGGGCCGATGGGCCCCATCGGCACGCAGTCTCCCCACCAAGCGAGCCACTCCTCCGCGCTGGGCTCGGTGATCCACGGCGGCGGCACATCCGACCGGGGGTGGCACGGCTCGCCCGTACCCACCGTGATCCCGGCTGGCTCCCCTCGGAGCGTATCCACCACCCCCGCGGCGGTGGCGGTGGTCGGGAGCGACGACTCGCCCGTGACCCCGCGAGCGCTGCCCGCGGGCTCGGCCGCGAAGGGTCGCAGGGCGCGCTCGGTGGCCACGGTCCGCGCTCGGTCAGCCCGCTGCAACCGGAACCGCTCGAGGTGTCCGCGGGTCACGTGGTCGACCGGCTCGGCGCGCGGCCCGCAGTCCCGGCACCCGCGCACCGGCGCGAGCCAACGATCGATCGGCGACCTCCCTCGCCGGCTCGCGAGCGCGCGTGCGGCCGACGATCTCACGCGTAGATCCCAGCGGTCACCGCGGAGATCTGGGCCCGCGGGTTGCCGGTGGCCCCCGATTTCTTGCGGTACGCGAGGCCCATCTGGAAGAACATGCTGTTCGTGAGGTTCACACCGGTCGGCAGCGTGATGCTGGTGGTGTTGCGCTCGGTGTTCGGAACCGCCGGGTTCGACCACACCGTCCCTTCGGCGTTGAACCAAGGGTTCGGTGCGCGCACATCCTTGGCGCTCCGGATGGCCAGCTGATACTCGAGGTGTTGCCCCTCGTTGTCGAGCACCACGAACGCGCCCATCACCTTGTCGAGGCCCACGGCAGGCTGAAAGTCTCCCAGCGGGACATAGTTCACGTCGGTGGTGCTGGTGGCGCCGGGCTGCACCAAGCTCCGGCCCGACGCGACCACGCTCGCGCACTGGCGCACCGCGACCGGCGCGTCCGCCCAGGCAGAGCCGAGCGCCGTGCCGGAGCTGTTCTGGTACACCAGCCCGAACCGGACGAGGAGGGAGCCGGAGAACGCCAGGGGCTGGTGGAACAACGTGTAGCCCGGGGCGGACGTGAGCGCGCCGACGGGGAACACGGTTGGCGTGTCCGGGTTCTCGGCCCGCACCGTAGCCGTTTGATAGACCGGCTTGGCCTGAAAGCTGCCGGAGACAGACCGCAGGAACAGGTTCACGTCCGCCAGCGACAGGCCCGCAGCGAGCACGAAGTCCGTGAGCCAGACGTAGCTCGGGTTCGGGGAATAGGTCTGCAGTTGGACCCCGCGGGTCACGATCAGCCGATTGCAGGACGAGCAAGCCTCCCAAGTATAGCTACCTCCTCCTCCTGCTCGCAAGAACTACGCCACGGATCCGGGTCAGACGAGCCTGTGGCGCACGTCCGCGACAGCTCCGAATCACCGGATCGGCACGACGCCTGCCTGGACGACCGGGACCGCAGGGTCGAGGCGGTACCCGTCGTCGGTGGTCACCACCGCGAGCCCGAGCTTGCGCAGCGTCGCCACCGCCACGTACACCCGGTTGGTCGCCGCCCGCGGCACCACCCGCTCCCCGGGCCACCCGGCCGCGAGCACATCGTCGAGGCCCAGCGCCCGCCCCTCGCGCGCGCCCGCCGCGAGCGCGTGCACGATCCGGCGCAGCGACGGACGGCGGGTCAGGTCCACCCCCACCCCGCTGGGCAGCGTCACCCG
>JBEBJC010000613.1:0-5284 GCA_040080105.1 Myxococcota bacterium | reverse complement strand
CCTCCCGCCGCCAGCTCCGCCGCGAGCTGCGCCACCACCCCGAGGTGCGCGCGCACGCTGCCGTAGTCGATGGTGTCCGGGGTGTCGTCGACCGTGTGGTAGAAGCTCATCCCCCCGCTCGAGATCCACAGCGCGGGCACTGGGTCCGGCGCGTCCCAGAACGCGTCCTGGTCACTCGCGTACCCGATCATCGGGGTCCGGTTCAGCCGGGTGGTGACCGCCCCCGCCCGCGCGCCCGCCAGGTCGACCGCGGCCTGCAGCCGCTCCGACCGCTCGGCCCCGATCACGAACAGCGGCCCGTAGTCCGCCAGCAGCGGCCGGCCGATCGGATCGACCGACAGCGCGGCCACCACGTCGGGCAGCGGGACGGTGGGGCTGCCGACCCACGCGACCGCCCCGTCGAGCCCGTCCTCCTCCGCGTCGGTGAACAGGAACGCCACTGTCCGGGCGAACGTCGCGTGGGCCGCGTCGAGCGCGCGGGCCAGCTCGAGCAGCGCGCACACCGCCGCCGCGTCGTCGAACGCGCCGTTGTACGCGTCGCCCGACGGGTCCACCCCGAGGTGGTCGTAGTGCGCGACCAGCAGCACCACCTCGTCGGCGAGCGCCGGATCGACCCCGGGGCGCACGCCGAACAGGTTCGCGCCCACGCCGACCAGCGGCACCTCGAACACCTGCCCCGCCGCGTCGAGGCCGAGGCGCGCCCGCTCGGGCTCGAGCGGAACCTCCACCACGAACGAGCCGTCCACCGGCTCGAGCCCCGCGAGCGCCATCTCGGACGCGAGCCAATCGCGCACCAGGTCGTGCCCCGGCGTGCCCGGGACCCGCCCCCCGACCGACTCGTCCGCGATCCACCGCACGTCGTCCCGCACCCGGGTCATCGACAGCGCCGCGATCACCTCCGGATCGAGCGGCGCGGCGCCCGCAGGGACCGGTTCGGGACGGACACACGCGAGCCACACCGACCACATCCAATCCCCGTATCGCGCCGGGTTGATGGCGCGGAGGAACTGGCACATCTCCGCGCGGTCGTTCGAGGGGCAGACAGGACGGCGACGGTGATCCGCGGCGGTAGGGCGTGGCTCGCCACAGGGTGGTGGCTCCGCCAGCCTACCGCGCCGATCACCCGGTGACGACCGAGCCTTCGACCGGCCATTGCGGCGCATGATCGTCCTGTGCCTCCTCGGGTGCGAGCGCGGCTCCACCCCGCCCGCCTCTTCCTCCTCGTTCGTCCCGTCCACGGCTTCGTCCACGTCCGGGTCGCCGTCAACGACGGCCGCGGGCTGCGAGCCCTCCGACAACCCGCTCCGGTTCGTCTGCCACGGCGGCGGGGAGGGGGTGCGGTTCCGCTACGGACGCGCCGACGGCTCCGGAGCCGACCGGGTCGCCGCGACGGACGCCAGCGGCGACGCCGTGCTCACCATGCTCGCGCCGGAGACGGCCTACGACTGGGCCGAGGAGTCGGGGTCTCGGTCCGGGTCGTTCACCACCGGGGCCCTGCCGTTCGACCTCGGGGCGAGGTTGACGGTGACGGGAACCGCCTCCACCCCGTACATCGGCGGGAACTTCCCCTGCGGCGCCGGCGCCCGCGCGGCCGCGTTCGACACCGAGACGGGGGAGCTCGTCTGGTACGCGGATCTCCAGGCCGAGGGCGTGATCGACGCCAATCAGATGGTGTCGTTCACCGAGGACCACACCGCGCTCGCCATCACCGGCGACCAGCTCGTCGAGGTCGACCAGAGCGGCGTGGAGCGCCTGCGCCTGGTCGCGGGGCGCGACTACGTCTACAACCTCCACCACGACGTGACCAAGGTCGACGGCCGGATCTACGCTGTTTACTCCCAGAGCGTCGACGCGGGCTCGGTCGACGGGTTCGTGGTGTGGGACGACCGCGGCACGGAGCTCGGACATTGGTTCGCCGGCGACCACCTGGACGTGCCCCACCCGCTGTCGTCCGACTGGCTCCACCTCAACTCCGTCGCGGTCCGCGACGGGCTCGCCTACCTGTCGTCCTGGCAGGAGTCGACCGTGTTCGCGGTCGACGCCGACCCGGACGCCGACGCGGACCCGAGTTGGTACCTCTCGGGCCAGGACGGGGGCGGGCTCGGTTCGGACTTCGCGCTGGACTGGGGGGGAGTGGCTCCGGACTCGTTCGTCCACCAGCACTCCCTGTCCATCTCGGCGGACGGCGGCCTCACGCTGCTCGACAACGAGCACGGGCGCGCGCTCACGCTCACGCTCGATCCCGACGCACACGTGGGCACGGTCGACGGGGCCTGGGCCGCGAGCCTGCCCTCCTGCGGTCCCCAGGGGACGGCGATGCGGACCGCGGCGGGCGGCGTGTTGGTGGACTGCGCCTCGCCGGAGCTGTCGGTCCGCGAGTTCGGCCCGGAGTCGTCGACCGTGCCGAGCTGGACGGCGACGCTCAGCTGCGACGCGCCGGCGCAGGTCGGGTGGGCCGGCCAGGTCCAGCGCTGGTATCCGCTCGACGGCTGGTAGCGCCGGGTTGATGGCGCGGAGGAACCGGCATATGTCCGCGCGTTCATTCGGGGGCAGACATGGCAGCGACGGTGATCCGCGGCGGTACGGTGGTGACGGCGGAGGGTGAGTTCCGCGCCGACGTGCGGGTGGTGGGCGAGACGATCGACGCCGTCGGCCCCGACCTGGCCGGCGACACGGTGATCGACGCGTCGGGCGCGTACGTGCTCCCCGGCGGGATCGACCCGCACACCCACATGGAGCTGCCGTTCATGGGCACAGTGGCGAGTGAGGACTTCTTCACCGGCACCACCGCGGCGGCGTGCGGCGGCACCACCACGATCCTCGACTTCGTGATCCCCGACCCGAAGCAGCCGCTGATGGCCGCGTTCCGCAACTGGATGGGCTGGGCCGAGAAGGCGGCGTGTGACTACAGCTTCCACGTCGCGATCACTTGGTGGGACGAGTCGGTTCGGTCCGACATGCGCACGTTGTGCACCGAGCACGGGGTGAACAGCTTCAAGCACTTCATGGCGTACAAGAACGCGATCATGGCCGACGACGAAGTGCTGGTGAACAGCTTCAAGACCGCGCGCGAGCTCGGGGCGCTGTGCACCGTGCACGCCGAGAACGGCGAGCTCGTGTTCACCCTGCAGAAGGACGTGTTCGAGCGCGGGATCTCGGGGCCGGAGGGCCACCCGCTGTCGCGTCCGCCGGCGGTCGAGGGAGAGGCGGCGAACCGGGCGATCCGGATCGCCGAGGTGCTCGGCGTCCCGCTGTACGTGGTGCACACCTCGTGCGCCGAAGCGCTCGCGGCGATCTCGCGCGCGCGCCTCGACGGGCAGCGGGTGTTCGCCGAGGTGCTCGCCCAGCACCTGGTGATCGACGACTCGGTGTACCGGAACCCGAGCTGGGACCACGCGGCGCACTACGTGATGAGCCCGCCGTTCCGCAGCCGCGAGCACCAGGACGCGCTGTGGCGGGGGCTGCAGGCGGGGATGTTGCAGACCACCGCCACCGACCACTGCTGCTTCTGCACCCCGCAGAAGCGGGCCGGCGTGGGCGACTTCCGCAAGATCCCGAACGGGACCGGCGGGGTCGAGGACCGGATGAGCGTGTTGTGGCACCACGGCGTGCGCACCGGACGGCTGACCCCATCGGAGTTCGTGGCGGCCACGAGCTCGAACGCGGCGAAGATCTTCAACATCTTCCCGAAGAAGGGCGCGGTGGTCCCCGGGGCGGACGCGGACCTGGTCGTGTGGGACCCGAACCGCACCCGCACGATCTCGAAGGACACCCACCACCAGAACATCGACTTCAACATCTACGAAGGGATGGAAGTCACCGGCAACGCCGCGATCACCCTGTCGCGCGGGCAGGTGGTGTGGCACGACGGCGACGTGCGCACGGTGCGCGGCCGCGGCCGGTACGTGAACCGCCCGTGCGGCGCCGCGTTCTGGACCGCACAAGGCCGCCGCAACGCGCTCGCCACCCCGGGGCCGGTCGCCCGGTGAGCTACTTCGGCTTGGTGGACAGGCCGAGCGCGGTGTAGATCGGGCAGCTGCCCACCGCGGCGGTGAACAACAACACGCCGCCGATCACCGCCGAGACGATGGATCCGGCGCCGAGCCCGTACAGCCCGATCGGGGCCAGCAGCCCGAGCCCGAGCACCACCCGCGCCGCGCGATCGATCACGTGTTCGTTGGCGGGGAGAAGGTTCGACATCACACACCTCCGTTGCTGTCCGGGGGTTCCACGCGACCGGCGTTTGGATTCACCCCGTCGTACGGATTTCCGGCTGAGCCCCTGTCGGCCGCCTACCCGCGCTCGAGCTCGGCCCAGCCGGACGCGATCACGATCGACGCGGCAATCATCGGGTCACCACGGATCTCCGTCGCGCCAGTCACACACCAGCGGCCCGTCGAGCGCGAGCCCCGGCGCCACCGGCCACACGAACACGCCGCCGTCCTCGTCGGGCGTGCGCACCAGCCCGGCGGGCGACAGCACCCCGGTCGGGCCCCGCCAACGCGCCCACTGACGCTGCTCGTAGAACGCCGCGCCGACGTCGCTCGCCGACAGCGCGCCGACCTCGTAGCTGCGCTCGATCACCCGCTCGAGCGCGCCCATCAGCTCGCCGCCCACGCCCCGACGCCGCCAGTCCGGGTGGACCGCGACCGCCTCGACGTACCCAGCCCGCCACGCGCGGTCCTGGTGCAACAGCCGCCGCTGCACCACCGCGGCGTGCCCGACGAGCTCTGCCCCACGCCACGCGAGCGCGTGGACCCCGCCGAGCGCGTGGTCCCAGTCCTCGTCGGTCCAGTCGTCGAACGCGGAGCCGACCAGCGCGCGGGCGCTGTGCAGCGCCGCAGGCTCGAACGCCGAGGTGTGGCCGAGCTGCAGGGTGAGCTCGGAGGGGAGCCGCATCGGGCGACGATAACCGAGGCCCTCCCGCCCCGCGAGGGCGACTTCTCAGGCGGTCTCAGCCGAACGGTCGGCCCGTCTCCTCTAGATTGACGCCTCGCAGCGGCTGCCTCGCCGCGCCGGAGGTCGTCGTGACCCAGACCCGCAACCGCCCGTCGGCCGCGCCCGCGGTCGAGCCTGCTGCCCCCGCCGTCGCGGAGGCGCCCGAGCCGGAGATCGCGACGGTCGCGCCAGCGCCCGAGCCGCCGTCGGTCCTCGCCGAGGCGGCCACGCTGCTCGGGCCGGCCGCAGGGCTCGAGGACGGCTCCGGGTGGGCGTCGGCGGACCCCGATCCGGAGGTCGACGCGGCGATCGCCCCGCGCGGCGCGCCCCCTGCGCCGCCTGCGCC
>JBEBJC010000612.1:0-5289 GCA_040080105.1 Myxococcota bacterium | reverse complement strand
ACGACTCTCCCGAGCCCCGCCGCGCCCCGGGGACCGCGGCGACGAGGTCGGCTCCCACCGAACGGGAATCGTACTCGGCCACCTCGTCCCATGCCCCGCGGGTGGCCGCCTCCGCCATCAGCCACTCCGACGCGACCGCCACCACCGCCAACGGCGCCGCCTCGAACAGGTCGAGCGCCGCCCGCAGGAACAGCCGGGCGTCGGCGCGGTCGCCGCGGGACGCCGCAAGCAGCCCGAGCGCAGCGAGGTGGCCGGCGGTGACCTCGTCCCGGCGCACCCGGTCGAGCACGAACGCTTCGGCGTCTTCGTTCCGTTCGGGCGCTCGCACCGACGCCCACCCCGCGGCGAACACGGCCGCACCCCGGCGCGTGCGGCGGAACCACATCGTGGACGCGCGGGTGAGCCAGTACGCCGCGCGCACCCGGCCGAGCGGGATCGCCACCCGGCGGGCCACGAACCACGGCTCCACCACGAGGAGCGCGAGCCCGAGGAACCCGACGCCCACGACCGACCCGAACCGCGAGAACGAGATCAGCGCCGCGAGGACCAGGCCAGCCGAGGGCAGCCACACCGTGCCGTTCCACGGGTCGGGGTCAGGCCCGCTGCGGGCCCCAGCCTCGTCGTCGCCGCTCTGACTGGCCGAGATCGCGATGCGCAGAACCACGATCGCGACCAACAGGAACGGGAACCCGGTCAACGCCGCTCCCAGCCCAGAGCCGCCAGCGCGTCGGTCCACGGCGCGTTCGGGTCGGGCACCGCGGCCACCTCCTCTGCGGGGGGCAGCTCGGCCCACCAGGCGTACAGCTGGCGGCGGCGCGGGTCCCGCAGCGCGTCGAGCGCGCGCCGCACGTCGTCGGCGTCGCGCGGACGCGGGCCGAACGGGGTGTGGCACACCTTCACCTCGTCGAACCCCGCCGCCGCCATCGCGAGCAGCTTCTGCCCGGCGCGCTCGATCTCCACCGAGGTGGCGCCCGGCCGCAACCCGAGCACGTCGAACGGGTTCGCGCCGAGCTGGCTGTCCGCGCGCTTCACCGCAGACCCGAGTCGAACGCGGCGGCCCGCTCGTGTGGATCGTGAGGGAGCAGACCCCACAGCGCGTTCGCCACCCGGCGGTACCCCTCGCGGTCGCCGCGAGCGAGGCCGCGTCCCTCGCGCACCAGCGCGTGTGCCCGCTCGAGATCGGTCGCCTCCGACGCCCGCGCCGCGGCCTGCTCGAACGACCACCGGTACGCGTCCGGGTGCCGGAAGAACGCGGCGTCGCGCAACCGGCGCACCAACTCCAGCTGCCGGTGCAGCTCCGCCGGTCGCTTCGCGTCCCGCGCCTGCGCCACTGCCCGCTCCGACTCGCGCAGCAGGTCGTGCTCCTCTTGCGTCCCGTACTCGCTCACCCACCGCGCGGCCGTCGCCAGCTCGAGCGCCGCGTCCGCCGCGATCTCGGGCCAGGCGGACGCCTCCTCGATCTTCACCAGAGACCCGTCGGCGTCGATCAGCAGCCGCCGCGCCTTCTGTCCGGCGTCGTCGTCGCCGCCGCGGGCGGCGTGCAGCGCGGCGTCGGCGTCCTGTAGCGCCCAGTCCACGTCGAACAGCCGATCGAGCTGGGTGGAGTCGGCGTCCGCCTTCCGCCGCGCCTTGGCGAGGCGCTCGCGCATCGTGCGCAGCGAGTCGGCCAACACCGCCGGGTCCGCATCCGGGATCCCGAGGTGCGCGACCCGCTCGACCACCTGTGACAACCGCGGGATCAGCGCCCGCGCCGATAGCTGGCCCCCCCGATCGACCTCGATCGTGACCTCGATCTCGGACCCGACGGGCAGCGGGCCTCGGAGGTCGGCCCCGTCGAGCTCGAGCTTGCCGACGAGCCGGCACAGGTGCGCCTGCGGCAGCTCCCCTTGCACGATCGGGATCGCCAGCACCCCGGCGCCGGTCGACACCGTCTCCACCGTGTGGTGCACGAACGTCCGCTTCGCCGGGAGGGGCGTCCCGCGCTCGAGGTAGGTGTGCACCAGGTCGTTCGCCAGCGCCACCCCGACCGACCGAGCGAGCGGCGGATCCGACACGGTGACCCCGTGTACGATCGTGATCGACGCCGGGCGCAGCTCGACCGCACCCGCCGCGTCGCGCCCCTCCACCGAGAATACGTTCGGCTTGCGCTGCGCGAGCTCGATCGGCGTGAGCAGCGCGCCGTCGGGGCGGAGCTTCACCCACGGGGTCGCGTGGCCGCCGTCGGCGCGGACGAACCGGACCTCGGTCGGCGCCCGCTCGGGGCCGTCGAGCAGGCGGCCGACCACGAACGGATTCGGATCCGACGACATCGCCGGGTACTCGAGCCACAGGCGCCGCGCGGCGCGGACCTCGGGCGGGCTCGGCCGGGCGTCGAGGCGAGCGCTGGCCGCGTGTAGCGCTGCGCCGCGCGCCACGAGCGTCATCGGATCCACCCCGTCCACGAACGGCGCACCGAGGGCGTCGCGCACCCGTCCCCGCAGAAACGGGACCACCGTGGGCCCTCCGACCAGCACCACCCGCTCGAGCTGCTCCGGACGCAGGCCGTAAGTCGCGAGCAATCGCCGGCACACAGCGATCGATCGGTCGACGATCGGCGCCATCAGAGTCTCGAGCGTGGGACGGTCGATCGACAGGTCCACGTCGATCGGCGCCCCGTCCACGGTGAACAGGGCCGGCAGCGACACCGCGACCTCCTCGGCGCGGCCGAGCTCGATCTTCGCCTCCTCCAGCGCCGAGCGCAGCACCCGGAGGGGAACCGCGTGGGCGAGGTCCGAGCGGTCCACCGGGGTGCCGTCGGAGGCGAGCCGCGCGAGCACCCAGTCGATCATCGCCTGTTCGATGTCGCGTCCGCCGAGGAAGTTGTCGCCGTCGTGGCCGATCACCCGCAGCAACCCCTCCCGGGTCTCGAGCAGCGACACGTCGAACGTCCCTCCGCCGAGGTCGTACACGAGCCACGACCCGGAGGCGTTCTCTTCGGCGGACCACCCGGCGGCGAGCGCCGACGCCACCGGCTCCTGGATCAACTCGACCCGCTCGAACCCGGCGAGCCGCGCGGCATCGCTCGTCGCCGAGCACTGCGGCAGCTCGAACAGCGCCGGTACCGAGATCACCGCCCGCTCCGGCAAGAACCCGTACTGTTCGCGCACGTCTTCGCGGATCGAGCGCAGCACCTCGGCCGACAGCTCCTCCGGCCGCTTGTCGACGCCGGCAGCCGGGAACCGCACCGCCTTGCCAGTGCCCATCAGCCGCTTGAACTCGCTCCGCGTGTTCTCGGGGTCGCGGTCGAGCGTGCGACGGGCGCGCGCCCCCACCGTCACCCGGCCCTTCGCGTCGATCCGGACCACCGAAGGGGTCAACGTGCCGTCTCGGCCGCGGACGAGGGTGACCGACTCGCCGTCGAACACGGCGGCGACGGTGTTGGTGGTGCCGAGATCGATGCCCAGGTACGAAGCCATTCCGAGCCAGATACCCGACGTGACCGCTCGCTGCTACGGTCCGACCGCCGCCAGCCGACCCGTCGGCGCGCCCGTCATGGGCGCACCGCCATCGCGCCCCAACAGGTCAGCCGGCCGTCGCCCACGCGGACGCCGCAGGTGGTGTCGCCGTTCGCCGCGAGCTGCACGAACGAGTCGCCGGTGGGGACCTCGCTCACCTGGCCGACCGAGTCGTCGCCCCAGCACAGGGTCGCGCCGTCGGAGCGCAGCGCGCACGCGTGGTGGCTGCCGGCCGTTACCTGCGAGAACACGCCGTCGGTCGGGGCGCCGCCCACCTCGCCGTGCTCGTCCTCTCCCCAGCAGGTCACGCCGCCGGCCAGCGCGGAGGCGCAGGTGAACGCGTCGCCCGCGTCGACCGAGGTGAACTCCCCGCCCACGGGCGCGCCGTGGCTCTGCCCCTCGGAGTCGTCGCCCCAACACTCGGCGTGCCCGTCGGCGGCGAACGCGCAGGTGTGGTCGCGCCCGGTGGTGAGACCCGAGAACGAGGCCGAAGGCGCTCCGCCGTCGGTGCAGTACGGCACCCCGCCCGCGTCGAGCAGGCACAGGTGCAGCTCGCGCGCAGCGAGCCCCACGAACGGGCCGGCGGGCAGCCCGAAGCTCACCGCGCACCCGGCCTCCCCCGCGAGGTCGAGCCAGCAGGTGTTGTTCCGCCCGACCGCCACCGCGGTCGCCACCTCGGGGACCTCGGGCGCCCGGTTCCAGCACGCCACCGCGGCGGTCCCGGCCACCACCCCGCACCCGTGCTCCCCGCTGCCTTGGGCGAGCGACAGCAGCGGCGCGTCGCGCGGGGCGAGCCCAACCACCCCCATGCTGTCGTCGCCCCAACACGACAGCGCCCCGGTCGCGTCGAGGGAGCAGCCGTGGGCGTGCCCGACCGACAGAGCGACCTGACCCGCTGTCGGCGCCCCCACCACGTACCGCTCGTCGCCCCAGCAGGTGATCGCGCCGGCCGCGTGGCGCCCACACTGGATCCAGTCGCCCATCGACAGCTCGACGAACGGGGTCGCGGGAGGGGTCGGCTCCCCGAACGTGTTGCCTCCCCAGCACATCGCCTGCCCGTTGTCCGCCCGCAGCCCGCAGGTGCGGTCCCCGCCGGCGGCGATCGACGCGAACGCGACGCCACCGGGCGGGAACACGCCGAACGGGAGCGCTCCCCAGCACGTCACCGCCCCCGACGCCTCCAGCCCGCAGCTGTGGAAGCTCCCGGTGGCGACCTGGACGAACGACTTGTCGGCCGGGACCCCGGCCGCGCCGCCGGCGTCGTCGCCCCAGCACCACACCTCGCCCGACCCGTCCCACGCGCAGGTGTGGCCAGCTCCGGCGCTCACCCCCACCGCGGGCCGCGGCGGCGCCTCGCTCACCTGGCCGCGATCGTCGGTGCCCCAGCACACGACCTCACCGTCGGAGGTCACCCCACAGGTGTGGCCGTACCCGGCATCGAACGACTCGAACGCCGCGCCCGCGGGCGTGTCGGCGAGCTGACCGTACCGATCGTCGCCCCAGCACTCGACCGACCGGTCCTCGAGCTGCACACAGGAGAACTCCCCGCCGGCGGACAACGACAGGAACCGCCGAGCGGGCGGGGTCCACGAGGGGGTGTCGGTGTCGACCGTGGGGTCGGTGTCGGTGACCACGGACCCGCTGTCGGTGGGCGACACACCGGCTCCGGACCCACCACCACAAGCGACCAACCACCACATTCGACGCCCCCGATCGCCGCCCGACGTATCCGGCCGCGCCGAGCTCAGCCCGCTGGGGTTCGCTCGGCCGAGGCCAGCGCCCGCCGACCGATCTG
>JBEBJC010000611.1:0-5292 GCA_040080105.1 Myxococcota bacterium | reverse complement strand
CGCGGTCGGGTCCAGCGCCACCAGCTCCGAGCGCACGTCGGTCCACTGACCCGACAGCGCCCGGATCGCGGCCGCCACCATCCTCGCCCACGCCGCGAGCTCGGGGCGCCCGATCGCGCGGTAGCCGTCGGCCGCCTCGTCGAACCTCACCACCGCGGCGTCCCCCTCCCCCCGCACCCAGTCGGACCACCCGAGGTTGTAGCCGATCCCGATCGCGGACCAGCGATCGCCCAGGGCCACCGCCTCCCGCAGCGCCTCCGCCCACGCGCGGCGCGCGCCCTCGACGTCACCGGCGTGGTGCCGACTCGACGCGAGGTTCGTCGACCAGGTCACGAATTGCGCGGCTCCGCTGGCCCGCGCCAGCTCCGCCGCGCGCTCGAGCTCGGCGAGCGCCTCGGGGCGACCGAGTTGGAGCAGGGTGGTCCCGAGCGAGCCGTGTGCCCGGGCCCGGATGACGGGCTCCGCCCCTTCGGCTGCCGCGACGGTGCCGCGGGCGACGGCGAGTGCCTCGTCGCCCGCTCCGGACTCCGCCAGGCAGCTCGCGAGGGCCGACCGACACTGCACGGCCACGTCGAGCGGCGCGCCTCGCCCGGCGTCGGCGCACAGCGCCCGGGCCCTGGCGACGGCCGGCGCGAACGCGCCGCGATCCAGCAGCTGCAGCAGGGCGAACAGGGTCAGCCGGAGCCGTAGGGCGGTGTCGGGAGCGGCGTCGGCCACCTGGAACAGCCGCGCGACGCCGTCGTCGTCCGCGAACGGGGTCGGATCGGCGTGGCAGGTCGCGAGGGTCAGCCACGCCACGTCGTCGGGCGAGGTCGCGCGCTCCAGCGCGTCACCGAAGTGCCGGGCGGACACACGCGCCGCGCGCAGGGCGGCGGGCGGGACGGGGGACTCGGCCAGCGCCTCCCGCGCGCGCCCCGCCCAGCACGACACGAACCGTCCCAGGGTATCGGCCGGCGGAGACGACCGTTCGCGCGCGAGCTCGCGCACCGGGGCGAGCATCCGGTAATTCCGCAGGACGGAGTCCGAGGACCGACAGTTCCGCAGGACGGAGTCCGAGGACCGACAATTCCGCAGGACGGAGTCCGAGGCGGCGGTGACCAGCCCCCGCGCGACCAGACCGTCGACCGCGGCGCGACCGCCGGTCACCACCCGTTCGGCCGCGTCGGCGTCGAACGGGGCGCGGAACACGGCGCAGTCCGACCACGCCCGGCGCTCGGCGTCGGTGGAGCTGTCCCACGACCAGGTGAGGGTCGTCGCGAGGCTCGCGTGCCGATCGGCGCCCGGCCGCGCCAGGACCCGCAGCGGAGCGACCTCGAGCGCGTCGGCCACCGCTCGCGCCGACAACGCCCGCAACCGCCGCCCGGCGAGCTCGAGCGCGAGCGGGATCCCGTCGGTCGCGCGCACGATCCGCTCGACGGTGGCAGGGTCGAGGCCGACGCCCGTGAGGCCCGGCGCCCCGGCCTCTCGCGCCGTCGCTGCCAGCAGCGCGGCGGACGCCACCGGATCGAGCGGAGGGACGAGGCGCACCCCCGGCGCACCCTCCCAGCGGCGCGCGGTCCGGATCACCGTGGTGGACCCGAGTCCGGCGGCGAGCGCCCGCGCAGCCTCGGGGTGCGCGTCCGCACCGTCCAGCACCAACACCGACGGCGCCCCTGCCAACGCCGCTGCCACCGCCCGCAGCTGGCGCGCCGGGGTGCCGCGGGTCTCGAGCGCGAGCGCCAGTGCGAGCTGCAGCACCAACTCGTCGCCAGTGCGGGCGTCACCCACGTCGACCCACCAGGCAGAGGCCGCCCACCGCCCGAGCGCCCGGCGGGCCAGCTCGGCCGCGAGCGAGCTCTTCCCGATCCCGCCGGGGCCCACCAACGTCAGGCCACCCGAAGATCCGGAGGACGGAGTCACCAGCGCCGCCTCCAGCTCGCGCCGCAGCTCGTCCCGCCCCACCAATGGGGAGCGGGCGCGGGGCACGTTGGTCCGCGAGAGCGAGCGCGCCGCCACCGCTGCGGGCACCAGACGGTACCCGACCTGGTGCACCGTGAGCAGGTGCACCGGCGAGCTGGGATCGGGCTCGATCTTCGCCCGGAGCCGGTGCACCGCCCGATCCACCCATCGATCCGCCGGCGACTCGAGCGCGTCGCGGGCCAACGTCCCTCCGTCCGCGGCGACCAGCGCCTCGAGCAGCCGCGCCTCACTCGGGGTCAACACCGCGGTCCGGTGCGCGCGGACCACCACCCGGTGGACCAGATCCACTTCGCCGTCCACGAGCGCGACCCGACCGTTCACCGTGGACAGGTACCCCGTCCCCTGCCCACCCGGTGGGCGCCGCTGCCCACGGCGTGGGCACCCGCCCCGCGACGAGCCCGTAGGGCAGCCGATCCGGCCATGGCACGGACCGTGCTTCGGGCCTCGGCAGGAGGAACCGATGGCGTCCGTTCGAACGTTGCTGGAGGCGATCCGCGAGCCGACCGAGTTCGCGTCTCGCCCCCCGGACCTGCTCACCCACGCGACCCTGATCGCAGGCGCGTCCCTGGGGATCGGCGTGTACGCCGCGGCGATCCATGCCGCCGAGGGGGTGACCGCGATGATCACCGGGTGTGCCCGCGGGCTCGGCACCGCTGGGCTCGCGTACACGTTGGCGGTGCCGGCGCTGGTCGTGCTCGGCGCGCTGTCCGGGTCGTCCGTCCCGTGGCGCCGGTCGACCGGGGCGAGCCTGGTGGCGGTGAACTTCGGGGGCCTCGCGTTCCTCGCGTCGATCCCGGTGGTGGCGCTGCTCGAGCTGACGAGCCCGTTCGACTGGACCCGGCCGCTGGTGAACAGCCTGGTCGTGGTCGGCGTGGGGGGCTCGTCCACCCTCGTGTTCGAGCGCGCGATGGCGGCGCTCGAGGGTCGAAAGCTCACCCACCGCCTGTTCATGACCGTGTTCGGGGCCTTGTTCGTGGAGATCGCGTTCCTGATCGACCTGTTCCGGTTCACCCGCTGATGGAGGCGCCCATGAACGTCGAACGAACCGCTGACGACGCGCTGCCGCTGTTGCTGCTGCGCGACGAGCTTTCGGTGGACCGGGCGGCCGCCGACGCCACCTCTGCCGCCGACCTCCTGCTGCCGCTGTGCGCGCTGACGACCCTGGGGTTCGGGGTCCACGCCGCGTGTGTCGCCGGCACCGCGTGGCCGGTGACCGGCGCCGGGCCGGCGCTGCGCGAGGGGTTGGCCTGGTGGGCCGCGTGCACCGGGGGGTTCTTCGCCGCGATCTGCGCGGGGCTACCCTCCTACTGGTTCTACGGGGTGGTGGCGAAGGTCCGCGCGCCGGCGTGGCGGCTCGCGGTCGAGCTGGTGCGGGTCCAGGCGGTCGGGGCGGTGATCCTCGCTGGCGTGGTGCCGTTCTGGCTCGCCGGCGCGCTCGGCCTGCACCTGGTGTTCGGGGTCGAGGTGTACGACTCGCCGGTGTGGATGGCGCTCACCCGAGCGCTGCCGTTCCTGTGCGCCACGCCGGGGGTGCTCGGGGCGTACCGGGTGTTCGGGCGGATGCGCGCGGCCCAGGGCCACGCCGATCGGCTGCCGGCAGCCGCGCTGACCGCGTGGTGGATGGTGCTGTTCCTGTTCACCGCGCCGGTGTCGATCCACGCGCTGTTCGTCGCGCTCACGTGAGGAGGACCGATGCGACCCGCAGAGCTGTTGTTCGTGTACCTGTGCTTCGGCGCGGCGACGGCGGCGCTCACCCGCGGCCCGCGCCGGTGGTTCGCGCTCGTGTTGTGGCCGCTGGTCCTGCCGTCGCTGCTCGCGGGGCCGTCCGAGCGGTTCGACACCGCGGAGCCGACGGCTGCCACCGCGCCCGACGTGACCCAGGCGCTCGGCCGCCTGCACCAGGCGCTGGCGTTGTGGCAGTCGGCTCCCCCGTTGTCGTCGGGGGCGATCGCCCGCGCGCTCGGTGAGCTCGCCGCGCGCCGCGACGCGGTCGAACGGCTGCTCGCGTCGGCCGCGTACCGCGACTCGCCGCCGGCCTCCCTCCGCGACCTACACGGCCAGCTCACCCGCGAGGTGGCGGCGGCGATCGGGCGGATCGACGAGCTGGTGACCCGGATCCACCTCGCCCACTACGGCGGCCGCGCGTGGGGCGAGGTCGCCGACACGCTGGCGGCGTTGGTCGCCGCGGTCGAGGGCGTGCACGCCGAGCTCGAGCGACACGATACGCTGTGACCCGAGGTGCCCGGTGTCCCGCTGGTACGCCCCGTCTCTGCTCCCGATCCTGGTGTTGGCCGCCTCGCTCGCCGTGCTGGTGACGTGGCGGGACCGCCGCCAGTGGCCGATCGCGGCGTACTGCGGCTCGCTCGCGGCGTGGTCGGCCGCGATCTGGCTCGCCGCCGCCCCCGCGACCGAGCCCCTCGGGGACCGGGCGATGATGGTCGGGTTCTTCGTGCCGGCCACGTTCCTGCACGTCGCCGCGCGCGACCTCGGCTGGGATCGGCGGGTGGTGGGCGCGGTGTACGCCACCGGGGTCGCGATGACCCTGACCGGCGCGGTGGTGCCGAACCTGTACCTCTCCGACGGCGGCACCCGGCCCGGTCCGCTGTTCGTGCCGATGTTCGCCGCCACGGTCGCGGTCGGGGGCGTTCCCCTGTTCCTGTTGTGGCGCGGGGTCGAAGCGCCCGCGCGGCGCGAGCGCCGGCGGTACCTGCGCTTGGCGGGCGCCGCGATGGCGGCCGGGGGGGCGGTGCAGGTCGGCTCGATGTTGGCGCACGCGTTCTACCCGCTCGGGCTGTACCTGCTGTCGGTGTCGGTCTCGCTGATGACCTACGTGGCACAGGCCGACCCCCTGCCCGCCTTCGGGAGGTTCGTGGAGCGAACCCAGCGGTACGCGCTGCTCGCGGCCACGCTGTCCGCGGTGTGGATGCTCGGCCTGGTCGGGGTGGTGCAGCTCGGCGGCGGCTGGACCTGGGAGGCAGCGCCGCTGCTGTTCGTGCTGACGCTCACCGCGCAGCCGCTGCTGACCGAGGCGCGCATCGGGTTGGCCGCGCGGGTGTTCCCAGGCGGCGGGGACGCCGACGGGCTGACCCGCGCGCTGGTCGACAGCGAGGCGCGGGCCGAGCACGCGCTGCGGTTGGCCGAGATCGGGACGATGGCCTCCGCGGTGGCGCACGAGGTGCGGAACCCGCTCGGGGTGATCACCGCTTGCGCCGCCGTGCTGGAGCGACAGGGCGCCGACGCGGAGGTGCTGGCGGAGATCCGCGACCAGGTCGGGCGCGCCGCGCGGTTCGCCGACGAGCTGCTCGAGTACGGCCGCCCGTCGCCGCCCCGGTG
>JBEBJC010000610.1:0-5309 GCA_040080105.1 Myxococcota bacterium | reverse complement strand
GCCTGTACGACCCCGTCGGCGGCGGCGAGACCGAACGCGGACCCGCCGGCGAGCACCAGCGCGTGTACGTCCGGTGCGAGGTGGCTCGGATCGAGCACCCCGAGCTCGCGCGTGCCGGTGGCCGAGCCCGGCACCCACACCCCCGCGCGCGCGCCGCTGGGGAACCACGCGACCGTGACCCCGGTGTGGCCGACAGGATCGGTGGCGTGGCCTGCGAGCAGCCCGGGGACGTCGACCAGACAGTCAGGGGACAATGCCGAACGCCCTCCGGCCGTCTTCGCGGAGCAGGGCATACAGCGCGAACAGGCCGAACGGCATGCAGCAGCCGCCCATCAGCGGCCCGAACGAGATCAGCGAGGTGAAGAACGCCCACTTCTTCCGGGCGAACACGCCGTACGCCGACGCGAGGTACCACACGGTGGGGATCAGGAAGAACGCCCCCTCGATCGGGGCGATCACCCACATCGGCGGCTCGCCGGGCTCCTGCGGCACCCCCCCCGCGAGCGCGACCACCGCCACGAACGCGGTCATCAGCACGAACGCCCCACTCCCGCCGCCCGCGAGCAACAACATCGCGCCGACCACCGACAGCAGGCCGTCGCTCGACATGCCGGTGTACGGGTCGCGCCGCGGGTCGGCGTCGGGAGGGGAGAACACGTCGGACATCACAGCACCGGGTTCTCGCGGTAGACGCCGAACACGGCGCGCAGCGCGTGCGAGATCTCGCCTAGCGTAGCCCCGATCTCGACCGCCGCGACGATCTGCGGCATCAGGTTTCCGGTGCCGCTCGCCCTCTGCTGCACCGCGTCGAGCGCGGCGCGGGTCGCGGCGGCGTCGCGGGCGCTCCGGTGCGCGCGCACCGCGGCCACCTGCTCCTCCTCGAGCTTCGGATCCACCCGCAGCGTGTCGGGGTGTGCGCCGTCGCCCTCGGTGAACTTGTTCACCCCGACCACCACCTGCTCTCCGCGCTCGATCTGGCGCTGGGTCGCATACGCCGCCGACTGGATCTCGCGTTGCGGGAACCCGGCCTCGATCGCCGCCACCATGCCGCCCATCCCGTCGATCTCGCCGATCAGCCGGGTCGCTTCGGCTTCGAGCGCGTCGGTCACCGCCTCGACCGCCCAGCTGCCGCCCAGCGGGTCGACGTAGCTCGCCACGCCGGACTCGTACGCGATCACCTGCTGGGTGCGCAGCGCGAGGCGGGCGGCCCCCTCGGTCGGCAGCGCCAGCGCCTCGTCGCGCCCGTTGGTGTGCAGCGACTGGGTGCCCCCGAGCACCGCCGCGAGCGCCTGGAGCGTGACCCGCACCACGTTGTTGTCGACCTGCTGCGCGGTGAGGGTGGAGCCCGCGGTCTGGGTGTGGAACCGCAGCGCGAGCGAGCGCGGGTCGCGCGCGCCGAACCGATCGCGCAGGATCGTGGCCCACATCCGTCGGGCGGCGCGGTACTTCGCGACCTCCTCGATCAGGTCGTTGTGGGCGTTGAAGAAGAACGACAGCCGGGGCGCGAACGCGTCGACCGACAGCCCCGCCGCGATCGCGGCCTCGACGTACGCGATGCCGTCGGCGAGGGTGAACGCGAGCTCCTGCGCCGCGGTGCTGCCCGCCTCGCGGATGTGGTACCCGCTGATCGAGATCGTGTTCCAGTTCGGCACGTGGGTGGCGCACCACGCGAACAGGTCGGTCACGATCCGCATGCTCTGCCGCGGCGGGTAGATGTAGGTGCCGCGCGCGATGTACTCCTTCAGCACGTCGTTCTGGATCGTCCCGCGCAGCGCCGACGGCGCGATCCCGCGCTCCTTGCCCACCGCCACGTACAGTGCGAGCAGGGTCGACGCGGTGGCGTTGATCGTCATCGAGGTGCTCACCTGGTCGAGCGGCAGCCCGTCGAGCAGGACCCGCATGTCGGCGATCGAGTCGATCGCCACCCCGACCCGGCCCACCTCGCCCAGGGCCAGCGCGTCGTCGGAGTCGTACCCCATCTGGGTCGGCAGATCGAACGCGACCGACAGCCCGGTGGTGCCCTGGGACAGCAGGTACCGGTACCGCTCGTTCGACGACCGGGCGGTCCCGAACCCGGCGTATTGCCGCATCGTCCACAGCGCCGAGCGGTACATCGTGGGCTGGACGCCGCGGGTGTACGGGAACGCGCCCGGTAGGCCGATCCGCGCTTCGTCCTTGCCGTCGAGGGAGGTGTACAGCGGCGCCACCGGCGCGCCGTCGGACCGGACCAGGTGCGGCCGCTCCGGGACCTTCGCCACCGACCGCGCGTACACGGTCTCGCGCCACGCCTTCAGGTCGTCGTCGGTCACGGGTCCACCACCACCAGCACGGTGTTGCCGTCGATCGAGGTGCCCGCCACCACCGGGACCTCGCGCACCACCCCGTCGATCGGGCTGCGGAACTCGTTCTCCATCTTCATCGCCTCGACCACCACCAGCACCTGGCCCGCGACCACCTTGTCGCCGGCGGCGACCAGCACCCGCGCCACCGCGCCCGGCATCGGGGTGCGGATCGTGCCCTCGGTCGCGCCGGTCGCGTGGGCGAGCGCGGCCTTGCGCGCGTCGATCACCGTGCCCGACAGCCCGTGGCCGCGCACCTGGGCCGACAGCCGCTCGCCGTCGACGTGCACTGCGACGGTGCGCCGCCCGGCGTCGTCTTCGATCCACCGCTCGGCCGCCCCGACCGCGCCGGACCGGACGCGGCGCGGCGGGCCGTCCCCCACCGCCCCCCGGAACCCTCCCTCCGGATCGGCGCTCACGTCCACCGTGACCACCTCGTCGGCCAGCGTGATCTGGACCTTCACCGCCACACCCCCTTGCGGCTCCGCCAGCGGTGGAGGCGCTTCCAGTCGGACCCGGTGGACCCCGAGGCGGCAGGGGCCGCGGCCGCCTGCTGCTCGTACCAGGCGATCGCCGCTGCGACGACGGCGTCGTCGAGATCGCCGGGGTCGCCGAGGTTCCGCTCGATCCACTCCGGGGTGATGAACCCGGTGTCGTACTGGCCCGCGCGGAACGCCGGGTCCTCGAACACCGCCAGGAAGAACGGGATCGAGGTGGGCACGCCCACCAAGTGGTAGTCGCGCAGCGCGCGCCGGCTGCGGGCGATCGCCTCCTCGCGGTCGGCCCCCCACACCACCAGCTTCGCGATCATCGGGTCGTAGTGGATCGGGATGTCCATCCCCTCGACCACCCCCGCGTCGACCCGCACCCACGGCCCGGTCGGCTCGCGGTACCCGAACAGCGGCCCGGGGGACGGCCGGAAGTTCGCCGCTGCGTCTTCGGCGTAGATCCGGCACTCGATCGCGTGACCGCGCTGGTGCAGGTCTTCCTGGGCGAACCACAGGGGCTCGCCCGCCGCGATCCGGAGCTGGGCCTGGACCAGGTCGATCCCGGTGACCATCTCGGTGATCGGGTGCTCGACCTGCAGCCGGGTGTTCATCTCGAGGAAGTAGAACGCGTCGTGCTTCTGGTCGTACAGGAACTCGCAGGTGCCGGCGCCGACGTAGCCGACGGCCCGGGCGGCCGCGACCGCGACCGCGCCCATCTTCGCGCGGGTTTCCGCCGGCAGCGCCGGGCACGGGGTCTCTTCGATCACCTTCTGGTGCCGGCGCTGGATCGAGCAGTCGCGCTCGAACAGGTGCACCGTGGTGCCGTACGCGTCGGCCAGCACCTGGATCTCGACGTGGCGGGCGTGCTCGACCAGCTTCTCCACGTACACCGCGGCGTCGCCGAACGACTTCGTGGCCTCCGACTGGGCGGACGCGAGGGCCTGCGCGAGGTCCTCGGCCCGGTCGACCCGGCGCATCCCCTTGCCACCCCCGCCGCCGGCCGCCTTGAGCATCACCGGCAGGCCGACCTCCCGCGCGACCGCCATCGCCTCGGCCGAGTCCGCCAGCGGCTCGACCGTGCCCGGGACCACCGGCACCCCGGCCGCGCGCATCCGGCGCCGCGCCTCGGTCTTGCTCCCCATCGCCGCGATCGCGTCGGGCGGGGGGCCGATCCACACCAGGCCCGCGTCGAGCACCTTCTGGGCGAACCCGGCGTTCTCGGACAGGAAGCCGTAGCCGGGGTGGATCGCGTCACATCCGGTGGCGCGCGCGACCTCGATCAGGTGGTCCTGGCGCAGGTACGACTTCGCCGAGGCGGGGGGGCCGATCCCCACCGCCCGATCGGCGAGCCGCACGTGCAGCGCGTCACCGTCGGCCTCGGAGTACACGGCGACCGCCTCGAGGCCGCGCTCGTGGCACCCGCGGATCACGCGAGCCGCGATCTCACCGCGGTTCGCCACCAACACCCGGGACAGGGTTCTCATCGGCGGTCGGCTAACACTGCCGGGGGTCCGCGGCCGGGCTACTTGGACCCCATGATCTCCGATCGCAAGGTCCGGTCCGTGATGCAGGTCGACGTGCACACCGTCAACGTGGCGAGCCCGCTGTCCGCCGCAGCGCGCCTGCTGTCCACCCACCCGTTCCACCACGTGCCGGTGGTCGACGGCGAGCGGCTGGTGGGCATCTTGTCCGCGCACGACGTGGCGCGGGTGAGCCTCGAGCAGTGGGTGAAGGATCCGGCGACCCGCGCGGCGTGGCTCGATCGCCAGGCGGTCCGCGACGTGATGACCCCGCTGCCGGACGTGCTGCACCCCGACGACCCGGTGCGGGTGGCGGCCGAGCGGCTCGGCGACGGCGCGTACCACGCGCTGCCGGTGGTCGACGAGCACCATCAGCTGGTGGGCATCGTGACCAGCACCGACCTGGTGCGCCTGCTGTTCTCCGAGCTCCGGTAGGTCGCCGGCCGACGACTATCGCGGTCCGAACCGGAAGCCGGTGGAGATCGCGAGCTTGGTCATCGCCTGGCGCTCGGTGCGGGCCGACTCCGGCCGGTACGCGGTCGCGAGCCCCGCGCCGAGCTGCCACCGGCCGCCCAACCGGGTCCCGGCGCCCACCACCCACTCGGGCATCGCCGGACCGAGCTCCCACAGCGACCCGTCGATCGCGAACCGCAGGCGCTGGCCCTGGGAGGTCACCCCGACCTTCGCGTACACGAACAGCTCGTCGATCGGCGCCACCATCGCGCCGACCCGGGCCGACAGCGCCACCTGGCGGAGCTCGTCGAGGCACGGCTGCGCGCACTCCACCCCGCGCGGCACGTACGGCTTGAGCGCCTCGATCTGGCGCAGGTCGCCCGTGCTCTCGAGCACCGACACCGCGAACGAGGCGTGGGTCCACGACAGCTCCCCGCCGAGGCGGACCCGGTCGGCCAGCACCGCCGCGCCCGACGCGCTCGCCCCCACCGCGTCGGTGTGGCCCGACC
>JBEBJC010000021.1:0-22725 GCA_040080105.1 Myxococcota bacterium | reverse complement strand
ACAGCCCCGAGCCCCTCCCCGTACACGTCGGCGGTGTCGAGCAGGGTGACGCCCCGGCGGACCGCCTCGGCCAGGACCTCGTCCCGGTCGGGCCGGTGCGCCAGCTGCTGGACCCCGAACAGCGGACCGCCGAACATCGGCACCGCCTATCCGATCGGCCTGGCGCCGGCGCGGAAACCAGGTCGACACCCCGCTCTGCGGGTGGGTCGGAGTATCGTGTGCACATGGCGCGGACCGGACAGCTCGTCGCCGGGCACTCCCTGCAAGTCGTCGTGTCGTCGGACGCGCTCACCGAGACGTGGCGCGCGATGCACCTGCAGCAGGGCACGCTGCGCGGGGTCCGGATCCTCCGCCCCGAAGCGGCGGTGCACGCCGACGCCTGGCGGACGCTGGTCGAGCGGCAGCAGAAGCTGATCCACCCGTGCCGGCTCCAGGTGTTCGCGGTGGCCGACGTCGACGGGCTGCCGGCGGCGGTGGTCGAGTGGGTGAACGGCCCGTCGCTGCTGACCTGGTCGCGGGTGCGGCCGCGCCCGATCAACGAGCTGATCCACGTGTTCGCCGAGGTCGCCGACGGCGTGAGCATGGCGCACGACGCCGGGGTGTTGCACGGCGCGATCGACCCGCGCCGGATCTGGATGAAGCCCCAGGGCGGCACGTTCACCCCGAAGGTGGACCTCGCGGTCGAGGCGCTCGGGACCTCGCTGCGGCTGTGCCCGGTGCGGGCGCCCGAGCAGATCTCGAACCAGCCGATCGACGAGCGCACCGACCTGTACCTGCTCGGCGCGACGTTGTACGAGATCGTCGCGCGCAACCCGCCGTTCGACGCGGGCTCGACCCGCCCGCCGTCGCTGTCCCACGTCCGCCCCGACGCGCCGCCGGGCCTGGTGCAGCTGGTGTCGGCGCTGCTCGAGCCCGACCCGGGCCACCGACCGGAGTCGCTCGAGGAGGTGCGCGAGATCCTGATGGCGGTGGTCCGCGGCGAGCCGCTGCCGGCGCTGTCCCACGGGATCGCGGCGGAGAAGACCGCGGTCCCGGTGCCGTCGCCGCCGCCCCGCGGCTCGCTGTCGGGGTGGATCGCGATGGCGGCAGGCGCGGCCGCGGTGGGGTCCCTCGCGACCGCGGTGTGGCTCGCGTACCTCGCTTGAGCGCCAGGTGGGCGCTCCGCTGTCGGAGGCGGCTCCCTGCCCCTGTGGCGGGTCCTACTCGATCGCCAGAAGGTCCCGACCACACAGCCCCTGCGGCTGGTGGAGCTCGTCTCTCAGTCCTTCGCTCCGCAGCCCGCACGATACCGGCTCCTCTGTTGGGACGTCGGCATCGATCTCGATGAACCGTTAGACGATGCCGCCATCCTCCGCCTGGTGCGCGAGTGACGCTACCCCCCTAGGCTAGGGGGTGGTCAACCGTGTGATGATCGCGACAGGCGGCGGCTCTGATCGCCCTCCGGGCGGCAGGCGTGCCCGGGGTCGGGGCGCCAGACCTGATCCACCTGAGGGTGTGGCTTCCAGAACGAAGGCGGTTTGAGCTCCGGAAACTCTGGCGGTTCGGTCCAAGGCATACATCTAAGCGTCTCTGGTTAGGGACCGACCTAAGCGGATTGTGGCTCGGGTTCGGAGAGTAGTGCGAGCATCCGCTGTCCAAGCCCGGTGATGCCTACAGCGTCGGCGCTGCTGGCGCTGAGCCAGAAATCAGTGTCAACACCACGCTGAGAGCGAACGAGCCCGCTTCGGATAAGGCCCTCAGTGAGAAAGTGATCAATGGATCCTGGTTCGGAGACCCACGTCGGCAGGCTGACATATTGGCCATCGGACAGCTTACGGAGGAGAGCGATCTGGCCGTAGGTGAGCCGCTCCAACTTCTCGAGCAACACCAGCGTCAACCCCAGCTCGTACAGCTCCTGGTCGAACGCGTGGGTTGCTGCGAGCTCGAGCAGCTTGCGCTTGCTGGGGTCGGCCGTCCTCCGGAAGGCCCGATCGATGGCCTCCGCGATGGGACGCGCGTCGGTCGGTTGTGCGTCTATCCCCTTGTCGCGGAGCGCTTGATAGCCCTGCTCAAGATCCTTGACCCTTTCCTCTAGCCACTCCGCATGGCTCTGCATAATCGACGTGTTCATGCGGGCCGAAGCCGTCTTGATTCCGAGGCGCTCGAACACGTGCGCCAAGTCGTGTAGGATCCCTCCCGATGCGGCGTTCACGAACGACAGTGCCGCATTCTCTACGTAGAACGGATCGTCTTCGTCGCTCATCGACACCTCTGCTCGGCTACGGTCAGGACGGACCGGGCGAGCGTCAAGTATCACGCAGTTACGTATCTGGGCGACCGGCGCGGCGGCACCTGCATACCGTGGGACGAGGTACTGGAGCTGACACAACGGCTCTGACCAGGTGGTGTGCGGGAGGAGGACACGGGTCCTGGCGGCAAGCTCGGTCGGTGCTTGGAGTCAACAGCTTGAACAGGGTACACCACCGGGCTCGATCCGCTTGACGACCCGATCATCCCAGGTGATCGGGACGGGCAGGAGGTGCTCGATGGCCGCGCCGTACCCCGGGAGCTGCGTGAACGCGTGGTGGACGCGTACAACAACGGCGAGGGCAGATACGAGGAGCTGGCCGATCGCTTCAGGGTTGGACGGGCCACCTTGGACCGCTGGCTCGCCCTCGAACGACAGACCGGCGACGTGCAGCCGCGGCCGATGGGCGGAGCTCGGCACGCGCGCAAGCTGACCGAGGCCGGTGTGCTCGACGACTGTAGCCAGGTCGGAGCTCCGTTTCCGGACGGGTTCTGTCGGACGCTCACGGTGATCAGGTCGTCTAACGAGTCGACCCGGCCGCCCGGTGGCGTAACACTGTGTCTTAGCCGTCAACCTTGACAGCACCTAGCTGCACAGGATCGACGTCCTCGGGCCACTTAGTGAGCGAGTCGTAGCACACGTTGAACTGAGATGCTGCGATGCTCGCGCCGGTCATGTCGGCACCCTCCATACGGGCTTGCGATACGTTGGCGGTCCGAAAGACCGTGTCGCGTAGGTTTGCCCCCCGAAGGTCGGCTTCCCTAAAGGATACCGCACCGCCGAAGGCGGAGCCGGATAGGTTGGCAAACCGGAGGTCACAGCCGAAGAAGCTTCCGACCTGCATGGTCGTGTTGGAGAGGTTCGCACCTCGCATCTTGTTGCCCTGGAAGCGACAATCATCCAGGTCGAGACCAGACAGATCAACCGCCCCGATCTCCTTGTACACGAGCATTCCTGCCCGAAACGCAGCCACAGTCGGCGGAGGTTGCCTCGCCTTCTCCGATGCAGTCTCGCGCACAGCATGCGCAATCTGAAGCTCTTGTTGCGCCGTCTGAAGTTCCAGGTTGGTCTTGGCAGCACGCATCCGCTTCTCAGCCTCGTTCACCGCGACATCGTACTCGAGAAGACGACGATCAACGAGCTTCAGTTCAGCCCCCGCCCAGCCCTCGAGTTTGGATGCACCCGACCCCGGCGTCGACAGGAAACGAAGCAGTTGCTGTCGTATGGCTAGCGGCGTCTCCGGGTTTAGCGCTCGGTCGAGGTACGAGCTGACGATCTGGTGCTCCTGGTCGAGGTGTTCCTTTTCGACTTGATGCTTGTGCTGCTCGCCCTCGCGCTTGATTGCCGCCTTCGCCACGACGTGCGCCGTTAGCGGCGCGATGGCAGACAGTGTAGCAGCAATCAATGTCGGACTACCAGAAGCCACCCAGGATGTCAGGGACTCCCACCAAGTGGTCACGCCTACTCCCCCGGCTTCGCAAGCGGGGCGGGAGATACGGACTTTGGGCCGCCTGCCTGTGTGGCCTGCGCCGTCGCACGACGCGCCTGCATCTCGGTGAAGCGGGGTCGGAAGTGATAGTAGGTCTCCAAGATGGCCTGCAAGAAGTCGAGGGCATCGATCGCGTCTTGTTTCGTGACCCGGTCTGTCGACGGGTGCGCGCCCTGATTTCCGATGAACCGAAGTGCGTCGGCCCACTGGGCGATCTCGGTGCTAATCACGCCTTGAGTGCCCAGGGACCTGAGACCGTCGAACAGCTTTGTCCCCTTGTTCTGGTTGGGGGCGGCATCCTGGACGAAGGCTTCAAGAGCCCGGCGCACCATGACTACGGTCGCGATACTGGCCCCCGCGCGCTCGCAGGTACCGGCCTCGTCGTACGCCTCCTTCACCAACTGGGGAAGCGGTGAGCGGAACATGCGCCGGGACTCTGGGAAGCGAAGGCGGAAGTCATTCGACCAATCCCACTCACCGGTCATGGAGTTCAGGGCGTAGTCGTCGGCCGCCACAAGTGGGTTCTTGCAATTCGTGCACGCCCCGAAGACGTAGCGAAGTGCATCCCATTCATCCTCAGTGCGGACGGGGAGCGTCGCTTGAACATCGACCAGAACGAGCGTCTCGCACCATCCGCAGGTTATCCTGACCTTGATACTTGGGACACCCACGGAGACCTCCGACTTCCGAAGTAGACCACGGGGTCACCGCCAAGTACACCCCGACCTCACCGATCCACTTCATGCCATGCTCGAGAGCTTCGGCCTGCCCGGCGTGGTGTCCTTGGATGCGCGACGGCGCCCGTCTTGGCGACCCCGCATGAACCCTGCTGCATCGAGGCTCCTCATCGCAGAACGGATTCGTGTGGGAGAAGGAGCCCACCCACCTTCTTTCAGCTGCCCCGTGATCAGGGAATGAGCGCCAGCGCCTACGCGCCGCCCCGGTAGGCGTCGTGGTCGCGGCGCCGCGCCGACGCGTGGGTCTCGTGGGTGTTCGCCACCACCACCTCGTACAGCACCGCGCTCTTCCCCTCGCGCGGGCGCAAGATCCGCCCCAGCCGCTGCACGTGCTCGCGTACGGTGGACGAGCCGGACAACACCACCGCCACCTCGGCCTCCGGCAGGTCCACCCCCTCGTTGAGCACGCGCGACGTGGCGAGCACGGGCAACGTGTGGTCGCCGAACCCCTCGAGGTACGCCCGCCGCTCCTTCGGGTCGGTCTTGTGGGTGATCGCGGGCACGAGGAACGTGCGGCTCACGTGGTACGCGGTGGCGTTGTCGGCGGTGAACACCAACACCCGCGCGCCCGCGTGCTCCACCAGCAGCTCGGCCAACACCTCGAGCTTGCGCGGGGTGCGCTGCACGATCCGGCGGCTCTCGCGCCACGCGACGAGCGCGGCGCGCCCCTCCTCGTCGCGCGGGGCCTCGCGCAGGAACCGCTGGAACCCGGACATCCCCCCCCCGATCCCGCGCGACTGCTTGAACTGGCGCACCGCCGCGACCGCCGCGTCGTGCCGGGCCTGGTCGTCGGGGTCGAGCACCACCTCGACCAGCTCGGTGCGGTACGGCGCGAGGAACTCGCCCGCGAGCTCGCGGATCGACCGGGTGTACACCACCGGGCCGACCAGCGCGTCGAGCTCCTCGTGCCGGCCGTCGGGGCGCTCGAGCGTGGCGGTCAGCCCGAGGCGGAACGGGGCGATCGACGACCGGGCCGCGAGCGCGTACGCCGGCCCCGGCAGGTGGTGGACCTCGTCGAACACCACCAACCCGAACCGGTCGCCGTACCGCTCGGCGTACAGGTGGGCCGAGTCGTAGGTCGACACGGTGAGCGCCTCGAGCTCGCGCACCCCGCCGCCGAGCATGCCCACCGGCTCGCCGAACCCGCGCCGCAGCACCTCGTACCATTGGGCGACCAGATCGAGGGTCGGCGCGACCACCAGCGCGCTCCGTCCGGCGTCGGCGATGCACAGCTCGGCCACGAGTGACTTGCCCGCGCCGGTCGGCAGCACCACCACCCCGCGCCGGCCGGCCTGCCGCCACGCGGCGACCGCGGCCTCCTGGTAGTCGCGCGGGGTGCGCCCCGGCACGTGGGGACGCTCGAGCGCGACGTACGCCCGGGCCTGGTCTTCGTACGGCTCGCCGCTGCGGTGCAGCGTCGCGACCGCGGTCCGGTACGCGATCGCCGGCGCCCGCCAGCTGCGCACCCGCTCGTCGAACACGAACCCGTCCGGCGCGGTCACCACCCCGTCGAGCAGCAGCGTCCCGCGATCGAACCGCAGGATCGGGGGCACGCGGTCAGCGCTGCCGCGGGCGGCGTTCGTCGCGGACGGGGCGGCGCGGCCCGTCGAGCCCGTGGTCGAACTCCTTGAGCTTGAACCGGGAGACCTTCGCCCCGATCGTCCGCTCGATCGCCGCGAAGTCGCCCTCTTCGTCGGGCGCCACGAACGTCATCACCTGGCCGGTGGCGCCGGCGCGCGCGGTGCGGCCGCTGCGGTGGATGTAGTCCTCGGCCGAGCGCGGCACGTCGAAGTGCA
Source organism: Myxococcota bacterium (assembly GCA_040080105.1). Taxonomy (GTDB): domain Bacteria; phylum Myxococcota_A; class UBA796; order UBA796; genus JACKER01. The sequence continues at coordinate 16,416 of JBEBJC010000021.1, read as the reverse complement.
CCACGTGTGAGATGTTGTCGACGTCGATGCCGCGGGCCGCCACGTCGGTGGCCACCAGCACGGTCACGTCGCCGCGCCGGAACGCGTCGAGGGCGGCGTTGCGCTCGGCCTGGGTCCGGTCCGAGTGCAGGCTCGCCCCGCGGCGACCCGCGCGGATGATCTGGCGCGCGAGCCCGTCGGCGTCCTTCTTCCGCTTCACGAACACGATCACCGACTTGAGCGACGGGTGGGCGAGGAGCTTCGTCAGCAGCGCGGTCTTGCGGTGGTGGCCCACCGCGAACGCGCGCTGCACGAGCCCTTCGGCCGGCTTCTGCGGGTCGACCGCGACGCGGACCGGGTCGCGCAGGATCTGGTCCGCGAGCCGCTGCACCTCGGGCGGCATCGTCGCCGAGAACAACATCGTCTGCCGCTCGGTGGGGAGCCGGGCCACGATCCGCTTCAGATCGGGCAGGAAGCCCATGTCGAACATCCGATCGGCCTCGTCGAGCACGAGGAACTGCACCGTGGTCGGGTCGATGTGCGGGAACCGCAGGTGGTCGAGCAGCCGGCCCGGGGTGGCGACGATGATCTCGGCGCCGGCGCGGATCGCGTACTCCTGCGGGCCCATGTCCATCCCGCCGACCACCGCCACGCTCGAGAACCCGAGGTGGTAGCCGAGGGCCAGCGCCTGCTCGTCGATCTGCAGCGCGAGCTCGCGGGTGGGGGACAACACCAGCACCCGCAGCTTACCGGGCGGCGTGCCGGCGAGCTGGTTCAGGATCGGGAGCAGGAACGCGGCGGTCTTCCCGGTGCCGGTCGATGCGGAGGCGACGAGGTCGCGGCCGGACAGCGCGAGCGGGATGGCCTGGGTCTGAATGGGGGTAGGTTCCGTGAACCCCATGTCACCCAAGGCGGTGAGGATCTGGGGCGCGAGGCCCATCGATTCGAACGAGATGTGAACTCCAGTGCCGCCGAGATAACTCGTCGCGCCCGAACCCGTCGCGTCGGCACGGTTCCCATCCGGTGACGAGGCCGTGGGGCGACGCCACGGAATATGTTCCCGACCCGCGGGTCATACGCCCGCCCGAGGTGACCATGTGGTTGTTCTCCACCGCCGCCCTCGCCGGTGAGTCGCTCCCCGACCGCCTCGCCGCCCGCGCCACCGCGCCCGACGTGGTGTTGATCCCGCCGGTCGGTCAGCCGTCGCCTCGAGCCGGCGCGTTCCTGATCCCGTACGCCCCGAAGGAGGGCCAGGCGCCCGACCCGCTGCGGGTGGGCACGTACGACGTCGGCCCGTCCAGCTGCTCGGACATGTTGCAGTTCGAGACCGTGGGCTCGGCGGAGTCGCGCGAGGAGCTGTGGCTGCTCGACGCGGGGATCGGCGCGAACGTCGGGTTGCCGCAGTTCGCGATCGGGGTCGGGGCCGGGGTGAAGGCGAAGTCGATCGCCGGCATCCAGTACGAGGTCACCCAGAAGCTGATCGTGACCGGCGGGCTCGACGCGCTCGAGCAGTGTTGCCTGCGCAGCCCTGAGAAGTGCACCGACCGGTACGTGTCGGAGGTGTGGCGCGGGGCGGGCTCGCTGCACCGGCTCACCAGCACCGACGCGGGGATCAAGACCTCGCTCAAGTACCTCGACAAGCTCGGCAAGATCGACTTCGGCACCACCAAGGGGTGGTCGATGGCGTCGAGCTGGCCGGCCGACATGTACTTCGCGTACCGCACGAGCGCGTTCCAGGCCCCGTCGTGTGCGTCGTACATGAACGACCTGCCCGAGCTCGACGGCAAGCTCCTGTTCACCGGGGTCAGCCAGAAGGTCGGCTCCGAGCAGGACGCGCGGCGCGACGCCCAGGAGGACGCGCGGCAGCAGGTGGTGCGGTACCTCGGTGAGGAGCTGCGCATCACCGGTGACTCGGTGTCGACCCAGGCCTCCGCGCTGTTGTCGGGGGTCAAGGACTCGCTGACCTGCCTCGACCCGGTGTCCCAGACGCCCGAGGGCCCGGCGTACCTGGCGCGGGTGCGGATGTACGTCGACCGGGCGGCGATCGACGCCGCAGCCGCCGCCACGAAGTCGACCACCGGGAGCAAGCCGCGGTGATCCCCTTCGTCGCCGCCGTCGCGTTCGCGAAGAAGCCGCCCCCGGTCGACCCGACCACCCACGACGCCGCCCAGGCGGCCGCGTGTGACCCGGCGGTGCCGGAGAACTACCAGATCCACACTGGGTTCGCGACCGACCCCGACGCGACCACCGCGATCCGCGCCGCGGTCGACGAGTCGCGCCGCCTCGCGATCGGGTCGGTGTGCTCGGGTAAGAGCCCGACCCGGTGCGAGGTGCTGACCCGGCACGTGGAGGCGTGGCGTCAGCCGTACTGGAACCCGGTGACCGGCCGCGCGTGTGCCCACGCGGGCGTGCGGCGCGACTACCTCGACGACGACCAGGGGGACCAGGAGCGGCTCGGCGCCGAGCTGCGCCGGGTGGCGGCCGATGTGGCCACCGCCGCGGGCGCGACCCCGGTGTGGATCTCCCCGCCGCTGTGGACCACCACCGGCTGCCACGCCGGCCCCGCGGGCAGCGCGATGGTGGCCGAGCTGAAGACCGGGCTCGCCGCCGCCGGCACCGCCCGGCTCGCCACCAAGGAGAGCGCGGCGGTCACGGTGTGGCTCACGCTGGACGCCCGCGCCGACGACGTGGTGGTGGGCGCGAGCCTGCGCAAGCCCGGCAGCGCGTCGCTGGTGCCGCTGGTCGGGTTCACCGTCCCGGCCGACCTGTTCGACCTCGGCGCGGGCGGCGGCGACTGCCGGCTCGATCGCGAGCTCGGGCTGACCGACGGGCAGCGACCGGGGGCCGATGGGCGCACGGTGCGGATCCTGCTGCCTGCGGAGGGGTCGTACTGCGAGGGCGACACGATCGAGCCGGTGGTGGTGGTCGACCGCCCGAGCCGGGTCGAGGTGTTCTCGGTCGCGCGCAACGGCGAGGCGTACCGGGTGTGGCCGCCCGCTGGTGAGGCGGGCGAGGTGGCCACCAGCGCCTCCCTCGGCTCGCTCGACCTGGTGCGCTCGCCCGACGCGGGAGACGAGAAGCTGGTCGCGGTCGCGGTCGCGCCGGGCGGCGGCTTCGGCCACGCGTGGGCCGGGTTCTGCAAGGTGCCGGGCGCGCTGACCGCGGCCGCGTGGCCGGCCACCGCGGCCGCGGGCGCGGCGACGTTCGTGGTCCAACCGTTCGACGCCCCGGCGTGCCTCGATCGCGCGTCGCGGGTCGCGGGGCCCACCGCCCCGCCCCCTGCGCCGATCTGTCCATAGGAGGTCCCGTGTCCGTGTGGTCGTGGTGGGGAGTCGCGCAGAGCTTCGGTGCGCTCCCGTCGATCGACGAGCCGGTGAAGACCGGCGTGTCGGCGGCGGCGGACGCGGCGGTGGTCGTGGGGATCGAGGACTACTTCGTGTTGTCCGACGTGCCGTACGCGAGCCGCGACGCCGACGCGTTCTACGACTTCGCGGTGTACACCCGCGGCATCCCGTCCGACCGGGTCACGCTGCTCACCGGCCCGGTGAGCCGGGAGAAGCTCGTGTCGGCGCTCGGCGCCGCCGGCAAGTCCACCCGGTCCGGGGGCACGGTGTTCGTGTACTTCGCCGGCCACGGCGCGGCGTCGCCGGCGACCGGCGAGCGGCTGTTGATCGGGGCCGACGCCCAGGCCGACCTCGAGACGTTCGAGGCCCGCGCGGTGTCGATCGCCGAGGTCGAGCGCCTCGCGACCGCCGGCGGCGGCTCGGCGGTGCTGGTGCTCGACACCTGCTACTCGGGGAAGTCGCGCACCGGGGGCGACGTGGTGCCGGGCAAGCGGTTCGCCGTCCCGAGCGCCGCGGCGGCGCCGGTGCCGCGGGTGGTGGAGTGGACCGCCGCCGGCCCCGACCAGTGGTCCGGCCCGCTCGACGCCGCGCGCCACGGCGCGTTCACCTACCTCGCGGTCGGCGCCCTGCGCGGGTGGGCCGACGGGCAACGCGACGGCAAGCGCGACGGCGTGGTCACGCTGGAGGAGGCGGGGCTGTACGTGGAGGCGGGCCTGCAGACGCTGCAGATCCGCGACCAGCGCCCGGCGCGGACCGGCGACGCCGCGACCGTGTTGTCGCGCGGGTCCGAGGCCGCTCCGGCCCTCGCGCCCCAGGCGGGAGCGCCCGCGCCGGCGGCGGGGTTCGGGACCGGGCCCGGCCAGCTGCAGATCGCGTCGCGGGCGGCGGTGGTGATGCTGCTCGACGGGGTGATGGTCACGCCCGACCCGAACACGCCGGGCGTGCTGTTCGTCGACGGGGTGAGCCCGGGCGCCCACCAGCTCGAGGTCCGCAGCGCGTTCGGCAAGGCGATCGTGTCGAAGGCGGTCGAGGTGCCGCCGGGTACTCAGGTGCGGCTGCAGTACCAAGACAAGGCGCTGACCGAGCTCGGCCGGGGCCCGAACGGCGCGAAGCCCGCACCGGTCGTGCTGCCCAGCTCGGTCGCGCCGCCGGTCCCGCTGCCGTCCGCCGGGGCGGCTCCGGGGCGCGACGCGATCGGGGCCCACCTCGCCGCGATGGAGCAGCTCGCGATGTGGGAGGACCGGGTCCAGTACCTGCGGAACGTACACCAGCCGCTGACCTGCGCCGAGGTCGCCCAGCTGCTCGGCCCGATCGAGCTGTCCGAGAACCGGATCGCGGCGGTGCGCCTGCTCGCCCCGTCGGTGGTCGATCCGCAGAACGTGGGGCAGATCCTCGCGGTGCTCACGTTCGAAGACGAGAAGCGCCAGGTGCGCGAGATGTTCTGAACCGGGTTACCTCGGGCCGATGCTCCTGTTCGCGTGGTTCGGCTGCGGCGGCAGCCTCGACTACTACGGCAAACCCACCGCGCTGGCCCCGACCGACCCGACGACGTCGACCCCTCCGGTCGGGACCACGCCCACCGGAACTCCGGCGGTGGACACGGGGTCGTCGACCGTGCCGACCCCCACGTCCACCAGCACCCCGTCCGTGACGTCGCCGACCACCGACACCGGCACGCCGCCGGCGCCGTGGGCCGACGGTGACCCCGAGCTGCCGCCGCCGTACGGCGCACCCCCGCCGCAGAACATCGGCGTGGACTGCGGCGCTGCCGGCGGGCTCGTCCCCGCGCTCGACGACGACGAGGTCGACGTGTTGTCGTACGATCCCCCCGAGGTCCGCACCCTGACCGCGCCGGTCTCCGGGTGGTTCGACCTGTACGACGAGGAGCTGTCCCACGAAGAGGACGACGAGTGGAACGAGTCGGCGATGGTGCGGGTGAGCAACCTCGGCAACCCGACCGGGCTGCCGGCGCTCGCGAACTGCGACTCGGATTGGGTGGCGGTCGACCCGGACAACTTCGTCGACTCGAACGGCGACCTGCTGTACTTCGGAACGTTCTGGGTCGAGGCCGGGCCGAACACGCTCGAGCTCGAGCACCTTTGCCCGCGGGTGCGCGCGGGGTCGTGCGCGAACCTCGAGTTCGTCGACGACCGCGACACCACCTGCAGCTCGGGCGACGGGAACTCGGCGCACCTCGACGGCGAGCGCCTGTGCTTGGTGCCCGCCGCGCCCTGACCGGCACCGGGACGCCCGGCGGACGCCATGGCGGGTCGGAACCGGGGTAACCTCCGGCGCCGGAGGGCACATGGGCGTACGGATCGGGTGGGTCGGGGTCGTGGCGGCGGCCTGCGCGGGCGGCGACGGCGCGAAGCCCACCGACGGCCCGCTGACGGACGGCGTCGCGGACGCCGACACCGACGTCGATGCCGACGCCGACGCGGACACCGACGCGGACGACGACGCGGACACCGACGCCGACACCGAACCCACGACCGTCGCCTCGCCGTGTGGGGCGCTCGGGATCACCCAGGGGGTGGTGGACGGCTTCGACGGCACGACCTACACGTGGAACGACGCGAGCTGCGCGCCGCGCACCGCGCACCTGGTCCGCGACGACGTGGGGGACCCCGCCGGGCACCACGGCGGCTACCTCCGCCGGTACACCTACGACGGTCGCACCGTGGACGGCAGCTTCGACGGGCACCCCGGCTGGGGCTACGCGGTGAACCACTACGGGAACACGGCGTCGATCTCGTACGACTCCGACGGCACGTGGGAGACCCGCCTCGCGGGGCGCCACCACGCGAGCCACGTGTTCCACACCACGCAGGTCATCAGCGGCTACGACGTGCCGCTCCACATCTCGTGGTTCTTCGCCACCGGCCGGGATCACCCGGTGTGGGCGATCACCTACGACCTGACCGGCGCGCCGGCGGACACGCTCGGGGCCGACACCCGCTCGCCGTACGGCGACCTCCAGTGGGACGGCGGGCTCGGCGTCGACGTGGACGGGGTCGGGTGGGGCGACGCCTACCGGTTCCGCAGCACCACCGCGCCGATCACGCTCGGCAGCGGCTGGGACTACTCGGAGCCGAACCGGATCCCACACGTGATCGAGTGGTCGGCGGCGGCGGACGCGGAGATGGGGGCGGTGCAGACCGTGACCTTCGACCAGTACCCGTCCGGTGGGTACTGGTTCTTCACCGCGTGGGGCAGCTCCGACCCCGACGGGCCCATGCCCGACGACTGGAACTGGACCTACCAGCTCAACCAGTACGAGCTCCCGTGGGGCAGCACCAGCAAGCGGATGGCGTGGGGCTCGAACTACGGCGCGATCGGTGACACGTCGTACCCGGCCTACGGCTACGGCACGTACGGGGTCGGCTGGCCGTACCAGTCGTACGCGGTGTACCTCGTCCTGGACCACTACCAGCAGGGCGTGGAGCCGCAGATCGCCGCGGTGGAGGCCGCGATCGACGCGCAGTGGACCGCCTCGGCGGGCGCGCTGTGGACCGAGGGACCGGCGGGGGTGGACCGGCCGGACACCGCGGCGTGGGACCCCGCGGGCTACGACCCGGCCACCGGGGTGATCCACGTGGACGCCGACGGTGGGCAGGCCGTGCTGGACCTGGTCGCGGACGGCCTGGTGGCGCCGATCCTCGCGGTGCACGGGGCCGAGCCCGCCGAGGTGCGGCTGGACGGCGCCCTGCTCGCCGCAGACGCCGGCTACTACCTGTCCCAGGACGGGGACACCGCGTGGATCACGTTGCCGGGCACCTACTCCGGGTCGCACCACCTCGAGATCTTCTGAGCCCATGTCGGCATCGAACCGGCAGGTCCTCCACACCACCGCGGGCGACGTTCCGCTCGAGGAGGTGCGCCTCGACCTCGCGGGGCGGGGGTGGAGCGTGTTGCACGCCGGCGCGGTCCTCACGCGCGAGGACGAGCAGCGCGTCGTCGACGCGACCGACACCGCTCTGCCGTACGGGATCGCGCTGTGGCCGTCGGCCCTCGCGTTGGCGCACGAGCTCGCCCAGCGACCGGTGAAGGATCTGCGCGTGCTCGAGCTCGGAGCGGGGACCGGCCTGCCGGGGCTCGTCGCCGCGGCGGGCGGCGCGCGGGTGTTCCAGACCGACCGCCAGTCGGTCGCGCTGCACCTGTGCCGGAAGAACGCCGAGCGGAACGGGGTCGTCGACATCACCCACCGCCCCGACGACTGGGCCGCGTGGACCGACCGAGGCCACTACGACCTGATCCTCGGCTCGGACATCTTGTACTCGCCCACGATGCACCCGTTCCTCCGTCGAATCTTCGACGCGAACCTCGCCCCGGGGGGGCGGCTGCTCCTGGCCGATCCGTTGCGGCCGTCGAGCCTGGCGCTGCTCGAGGAGATGGAGGGCGCGGGCTGGTGGGTGTCGATGAGCCAGTGGACGGTGGGCCTGTCGGACCCACCGCGTCCGGTGGGGGTGTTCGAGCTCGGTCGGCGCTGAGGGTGGCTCAGGGCGGACCCGGCCACGGAGCCGGGGTGCAGCCGGTCACGATCGCGGACCGGATCCGGGCGAGCATGGCCCGCAGCGTGTCCGGCGCGGGGGCGGGTGAGCACGAGGCCGGGAGCTCGGCGACCGCGCGCTGCACCGCCGCCAGGTCCACGTACCGGGCCGGCACGCCGTGGACGCAGCCCATCGCTTGGAGGCCGAACGCGAGGTCGCCGAGGGCCGGCGTGACCGGCCCGCCGGTGGCCACCTTGTCGAGCGCCGGGCGGTCGGTGGGCGTGACGAGGCCTGCGCACTCCGGCCGGTCGAGGTCCACCAGCGACCACGCCTCCGGGTCGCGGACGGCGAGGAGCGCGTGTACACCCTCCCGGCACGGCCGGCCACCGCACAGGTCCCACGACTTCCGCGCGGAGGCGAGCGCGGCCTGGACTCGGCCCGCCTCCCGCACGGCGTCCTCCGCCTGGTGCCGGCGCGCGAGCAGGTCCGCCATGGCCTGCTCCGCCGCGGGGATGTTCTCCCCCCGCGCGATCTCCTCCGAGCTCCACACGACCTCCAGCCGGTCCCCGAGCGTCAGCGAGTGCGGCAGGTCCCCGATGACCGGGAACCCGGGCTGGTCAGCCACCCCGGCCGCGACGAGCTCGTCCCGCAGGTCGAGGAGCACCCGCGCGTCGCAGTGCTCGACCCCGCCCACCATCCCGTCGGTGGGCAGCAAGACGTAGTCCTGGAGCCCGCTCCAGATCAGGGACTGGTTGGGCGTCACCCTCCAGGTCGGCGGCGCGCCGGTGAGCTCCGCGAACCGGGCGGTCATCGCGGCGGGGTAGGGGTTCGCGCGGAAGCCGAACACGTCCGGCCGCGCCGGGGGCACCGCCGGCGCGACCGCGAACCGCGACCGGCGCAGCGCCTCGTGCATCTCCTCGAACAGGCGGCAGCTCGGCTCGTGGTCCATCGCCCACCACCGGAGCGAGAGATCGACCTGGTCCGCGGCGCCGAGCGGGTACGCGAGCTCCGACGGCGGGCGGGTCCTCGCGATCACGGTAGCGCGCGCGGTCACGTCCTGGCTCGCCGCGCCCGCTCGAACGGCGGCGAGCGAGTCGTCGAGCGGGCTCGCCGCGGCGAGGGCTGTCCAACACCACATCGGCTCCTCCGTTCGCAGACTATCCCTGGTCGATCGCGGCCGTGACCACACGTGACGCGAAGATCGTGGCCCTGACGGATACCGTCGGTGGATGAAGCGCAGTCAGTGGTGGTTCGCGGTCACGTTGCCGCTGTTGTTCGGGTTCGACTGGGGCACCAAGGAGGCCGCGCGCGAGCTGCCGCTCGGTGGCCGGTTCGACGTGGTGCCGGGGTGGGTCGGCGTGCTGCACGCCGAGAACCCGTACGTCGCGTTCTCGTTCCCGCTCCCGTACGCGGTGATCGTGACGTTCGGCGTGGCCGCGTTGATCGCCCTCGGGTTCATGTTCACCCGGCTCGGCGCCTCCCGGCTCGAGGGCGTGGCGCTCGCGTCGATCGTCGCCGGCGCGGCGGGGAACCTCGTCGACCGGTTGGTCGACGGCACGGTCACCGACTTCGTGCACCTGTACACCGCCCACCCGGCGGTGGCGCCGTGGCTGGTCGACACCTTCGGGACGAGCTCGTGGCCGATCTTCAACGTGGCGGACGTGGCGCTGCTGGTGGGCGCGGTCGGGTGGGTCGCGCGCACTGCCGCCGAGCCCGAGTCCGACCCCCCGAGCGCGGCGCTCGACGCGGGTTAGGGGACGGCCCCGCCCCGGAGGCCCTCGCGTCCGCCAGGAACACCGCAATGGTGTCAGGCGCCTATGCTGAGGTCGTCTTTCCGGCTGGTCGAGCGAACCGAGCCGGGCCGAACGACCCGTAGCCTCCCTGCTCGCTGCGAGCAATCTCGGACACGAACACCGCCGAGACCCCTCGCAGGCGCCGCTCGCGAGCTGACCAGCCCTCGATCTCTCGCAGGAGCACCAGGCTCGATGCGGCGTCGAGTGTCGCCGGCACCCGCCACAGCGGCCAGGTGAAACGCCCGAACTTCCAGCTGCCGCTGACACCGTGGGTCTGCGCGAGCCGGCCCCGTGACACCACCGGGAACAGGGGCAGCGCTTGGAACGCGAGCCAGTCGGCGCCGGGGTTCCCGAGCCGCTTCTCCTTCGAGGGGTCGCTGGCGCGCAGTGCGTAGCTTCGGGAGACCGTGGCATCCCACGACAGCGTCTTGACTGGGCGCTCGTAGCGCCACGGACCGAGCAGCGCCTCCAGTATGTCGTCGGTCGTCAGCGCGCCGGCGAGTTCCCGGACAGTCACGAGGAACTGCTGCTGGCCTGCCGTGAAGTGGAGGGCGGTGGGTTTGACTACTGCGCCATGGCTCGCGTCACGGCCGAGCTCCGACGCGTAGCCCATCGCGAACGCGAGGCCTTCGGTGTCGCACTGCGCCCGCAGCTCTGTGAGCCAGTGCCGAAACAGCTCGGGGGGCGGCTTGAGGTCGCGGGCCGTGCCGTCCTTCCTCGGGTAGGAGAAGGCGAGATGCGTGCGTTCCACCTGGGTTCGCGCATCGTCTGCGACTGCAGACGCCCACTTGGACAGGTCCGGTGCGTCGTGCAGGACTGCTCGCCAGGTTCCGTCGCGAAACGACAGTCGCGCGTCAGGTGCGAGGCCTCCTCTCAGCCACCTCAGCATCCCCAGCGCCGCGAAGAACCCGAGCGGGTTCGACCCGTCGAGGCCGGTCAGCTCTTGCTCGCTCACGCCTTCACCTCCCGCGCTTCGCTCGCCCGATGGTCTGCGAGCCGCACCAGCGCCTCGAGCCATGCGAGACCCCACCAGCCGTACTTCCGCTGCAGCCGGTGGAACCGATCGGCGATCGGCGACGACAGCGACGCGAGTTCGTGCGCCGACGACTCGACGAGGACGGGCCCACCCGGCACCTCCGCCTGGACCATGACCGGTGGATCGTCCACCACCGCGGGCGCGAACGGGCGGCACCACCCGTGGTGGCTCGCGACGAGGTGGAGCACGAGGTCCCAGTCGTGCGCTCGGGACCGCAACACATCGTCGGCCTCCACGAGGGCCACGGACATCAGCTCGTGGCGGCATCCCCGCGGGTATTTGGACCGGCGCGCCGCGCGCACGCTAGCCTTCCGATCGGCGCCGCTGTCCAACGACTTCGCGAGTAGGGTCGGCTTGAGCGCAGCGCCCCCTTGCAGGAGTGCCTGGAACCGCGGATCGGCCTTCCCGAGGTCGTGCAACAGGCCGGCCAGCGCCAAATCGTCGACCAACGCGGTCGACAACCCCACGTTCGTCGCTAGCCGCCGCGCCCACGTCTCGACGTCTCGCAGGTGGTTGGCGAGCGTGACCTCGACCCCGAGGTACGACGCCCGGTCCCCCTGTCCTGTCGACCAGTCATCGCCGGTCCCTCGCGTGGCCCGGCCGCGGGCGCGCAGGACCCAGCCGTCGCCCGTGTCGATCAACCGGTACTTCCGCGCGGTCGGTTCGAGTGCGACGAGCATCGGATCGGTCGAGGCGCGGATCCGTTCGAACACCCGTTCGACGAAGTCCTCCGCTTCGCCGTCGAGATCGGCGAGTTCTAGCCCCGGTACCAGCTTCAGCCGCCGAACCCGTCGACCGCGAGCGAGCGCGTGGGATTCGTCGCCCACGTCCGTTACCGCCTGCTTCGAGGACGGATCCCAGTTCGACTTCGACAGGCCTCCGTAGCTCGCCGGGACGACCAGCACGTCATCGGCTTCCATCTCGTCCGCGCCGATCCATCCGCCGTCGTCATCGTCGAAGCGCCAGCGGTAGGCGGGGCGACCCGCTTCCGCGCCTTCCTCGTCTTCGCCGGCGCGCACCTCGAGGTCAGCCACCGATGCCGCGGCACGTTCGAGGAGCCAGGCCCGCACCGCCCGTAGCGGCAGCGACAGGCCTTCGCCGGTGGTCGGGGGGACCGCCGCCAACGCCGCGGCGACCGTCTCGGGCGGTTGCCCCTCGGCGAGATCGGCGCGCCACACGAGGGTTACCTCTGGTTCCGAGGCGTCGAGTCCGTGGAGGTAGGGGCCGAGCTCGGGGTCGAACGCCGGACGGTGAGAGGTCCGGGCCCAAAGGTCGAGGTGGCCGGGCAGCAGCACCGGCGCGTCCTTGTGCGCTGGGAGGAGCGCGTCGATCTCCCCTCCGAGCGCCTTCACCGCCCGCCCCATCTCCTCGGGGCCGAAGTCGACGACCGGCTGTGCCTCCAGCCATCGCCAGGTTGCCGCCGCGGCCTCCCCGTAGATCGGATCCTCCTCGGGGGACTTCAAGAAGTCGGCGCGCATCAGCACGACCGCGTCGACCGCGGGATGGCGCCCGCGCCGGTTGAGGCGCCCGAAGCGTTGGCGAAGGGCGTCGAGGCTCGCTCCCTCCGTCACGAGCCCATCGAAGTCGAAGTCCGCGCCGGCTTCGACACATTGGGTGGCGACGACGACCCGCGCCGGCCCCTCGTGGGCGCGCGCGAACTGGAGCAGGTCCGCGGTCCTCGACAACCACTCGTCACGATCCCAGGGGCGCATCCGGCCGGTCACGAGGTCCACCTCGGGGACCTTCAACGCCGCTGCGACCTGTCGAGCGCCGTCGACCCGGTTCATGACGACCAGCACGCGGCGCTTTCCGGCGGCGATCATCGCCTCGGCCTCCAGTGTCGCCTCCTGGGCGATCTTGGTCAGCCCGTCCGCCCTCTTCGTAGGCACCACCCGCAAGCGGGCGACCTTGCTCGCGCGCAGCCGTCGGCCGAGCTCCTCGTGGGTGTGGTCCTCCCCCGACAGGCGGTGCACCGTGGTGGCGGGGGCTGCGGCGGTCGCCGACATCTCCACCACCCGGAACCGCTCGGGCAGCCCAGGGGCCGCCGGCCGGAAGAACTTGGCCACCGCCTGCAGGGTCTGCCGGAACGGCTCGGAGAGGTGGACCTCGTCCAGCAGGAACAACGTGTCGTTCCCGATCAGCCCCGCATGAATCGACGCCGACAGCGGGCCGACGCCGTAGCCACGAAACAACAAGCGCGACCCGACCTGGTCGACGGTCGACGCCGCGAGGAGCGGGACGTCCGGCCTCTTGGCCCAGCCGTCGTCCCGCACAATCCCGCCGCGGAGTTCGGCCACTTGCAGCGGCGTCTCCTCGTCGCCGTGCAGCGCGATCAACGCCGCGCGCACCGCACGCGTCACCGGCCCCGGCGGCGTTTCGAGCGCATTCTGGATTGCTTTGGCGTGGCGGGCCGCCTGGCTGACGATCACTCGCCGGTCGACCACCAATACGACCCGCCGTGGGGAGTGGGTCGGGTCGACGGCCATCGCGAACAGCGCCACGTCGAGCGCGCTCGTCTTCCCCGAGCCGGTCGGCAGATCGAGCAGGTCGGGCCACCCGTCCTCGCCGAGGACGCGGACAGCGAGGGCCGCCTGCCACGGGAAGGGGGGATGGCCGTGGACCTCCTGATAGAATGCTACGAAGTCCGCGGACGTGAGGCTCACGAACGCTCCTTCTCGGGGCGGAACAACCCGAGTCCGAAATGGCGACCGGCCCCCAGAAGGACAGGTCCGCGAACAGGCTCCGCGAACGAGAGGCGGACATGGACCTGAACCCGGCGGAGCCGATCGGATTGCCGCGGGTAGGGGGGGTGGTGGCGATCGACCTTCGCTGCGCCGGCCCACGGCGGCCGGAACGAGACCTCGACCCGTACGGGCGTGGGCAGACCGATCCGCTCGCAGGAACGAGCTACGATCGCCTCTGCTTCGGCGTGCGCCCTTTGTTGTGCCGCCCCCCCGCCGAGCAGGTCTCCGGGGTTGCGGTCGAGCGCGACGGGGGTGGCCGTGGCCCAGTGGCACGCGCCGTCGGCAGGTGCCCAGGTCGCGGGCTGGAGACCCTCGCGCCCGTCCCCGTCCACATCGACCGTCGCCGACCACCGACCGAGCGGGCCCAACACGAGCGGACCCGTCGGTACACCGTCGGCGTCGGCGACGAGCCACGCCGAGAGCGCCTCGAACACGTGCCGCCGGTCTTCGTCCATCGCCGACCGCGGCATGACGAGGGCCACGCCGAGCAGGTGCCCGTCGGCGTGTGCGTGCCCAACATCCGGGAGCGGGACGTACGCCAGGTGTGGTTCGTCGCTTGGTCCTCCCGTCGTCGCGTGGCCGGACAACACGGCGCGGGGAGGCTGGGTCGCGTGGCGCATCATCGCACCGCGCACCGCGGTCGCGACCTCGACCACCGCGGTCACCGGCAACCGGCGGCCGGGCTCCGGTGGCTTCAACAGGATCAGCACCCAGTCGTCGCCGAACACGGACGACCGCGGGTCGACGACCGGCTCGTCGCCGCCGGCTCGGTAGCTCACGAACGTCGCTGGCAGCACCCGCGGCTCGACCGCCTGGTGTTGGGCGAAGGCCTCGTCGAGGCGAGCGAGCTGGCCCGTGGTGACCCACCGCAGCACGACGGAGCCGTCCTCGTGAGGGATCCAGGTCGCCGGACGGTCGTGCGGTTCGACCCGCGCCGACACGAGGGAGGCCGAATGACCGAGCCGCGCGAGCCGCCGGCACAGCCGGTCGAGCGGCTCGGCGTGCCCGCCCAGCTCCTCGTCGAACAGGAACGTGAACGACGGCTCGGCTGGGGCGACCGACGGGAAGGTCCGCGGCTGCTTGGTGCGACCCTCCGGGAGCAGCGCCTTGGCGAACCGGATCCCGTCTCCCGACGGCTTGCCGGCGGCGATGACCTCGGCGCAGCGCTTGTCGTGGTCCTGACGCGCCTTGGCTAGGGCTTTCTCCGCCTTCGCCGAAGACTTTGCGTCCATCGCCATTGCGGGCGCGGCTTCGGCGTCCTCGAGCTTGGCGAGGGTGGAGACCTCGGCCAGCACCGCGGTGTCGTTGACCGGGACGAAGTGGGGGACCACGCTCCGGCGCGGGACCTCGGGCCCATCCGCGGCGATCCGCGGCGGGGCACACGCCTCGAGGAACAGCAGGGCGGCGCGCTCGGCAGGGTCCCCGTCCGTCTCCGACCATGTCGCGACGAGCGCGCTGAACAGCCGCGCCGGGTGTGGCGGCCACTCGGCGCTGAACCGATCGTCGTACGCCGTGGCGACGTAGCGACCGGTCAGGCACTCCACGTGAATCCCGAACATGGTCAGACTTCTTCGTCGGCGACGCCGAGCGCGAGGAGCTTGCGGCCCTCGCGCACCAGCGCGGCGAACTTCGGCGCCGGCGTCAACCGCACCGGCTCCCGGACCCACGGCAGGCCGAAGTCCGCCGCCGTGGCGGCCGCTTGCTTGACCAACATCAGCGCTTCTTCGGCCGTCAGCCGGAACGGCGTCACGTCCCCGTCGACCCCGATCCGCTCGAGCACCAGGGGACCGCGCGGAACGAGTAGCGCCCGCGAACGGAGGTCGTAGCCGCGCTCCCGACCAAGCGCGATCGCTGCCAAGCCGAGGGCCGCGACCGCAGTCCGCGCGGCGTGCTCGGCCGGCCCACGGCGGTCCGCCGCGAACCGCTGGCCGGTTTGGTCGGCGGGGAACTGGAGCCGGCGGATGGCCACGAGCGACAGCACATTGCGTACTTGGTCGGCTCCCGCTCACCTGTGGCGTAGGTCGGGGGAAACACCTTGTCGCCGGGTCCCCCGGCAGGATCGAGGACGACGCGTGCGCGGAACGCGGCGCCGCCGCGGGCCACTGCGGCCTCCAGGACGTCGAAGGTCAGGGAAGGGATCTCGGACACGGGGACCTCGGGGATGGAGAAGGCTTCGATCACCAGACGCGCGACCGCGACGGATCGGACAACCCGAATGCGGAGGAACGATGCGATCGGTGGTGGGGACAAGCTGGTGAAGAGGAAGGGTGGCGCACGATCCCGGAACGTTCGTTCGTGCGGCCGAACGGTTTTAGGAACGAACCATTCTTCAACGAGGCCGGGATCGTGCGAGAGGGCAAGAAGGGGATAGATGGCTGTGACGATCCGGAGAATGCTGGTGGCGCCCCGTGTGGTTGTACCCTACCCTTCATTCGGAGTCGAGGCTTACGAACCATTAACTAGAATTCTTCGAGACAGGACCGATGCGCACCGCGCGGGTTAGGCGCTCCGATGGTCCCCCGCCTCCGCTCGCTCCACGTCTGCGGCCTTCGGTCGCTCCGCGACGTGACCTTGGCCCTGCACCCCGAGACCACCGTCCTCGCGGGGGCCAACGGCGCAGGAAAGTCGAACGTCCTCGGCGCCGTCCGCCTCGTCTCCCACCTCGCGACCCAGGGGCTACGCGCCCATGTCGCCAAGGCCGGCGGCGCCTCCCGCGTCCTGCACTACGGGCCCCAGGTCACGCGCGAGCTCGAGCTCGAGCTCGTGTTCGAACAGGAGCGCGGCACCAACCACTACGCCGCCCGGCTCGCGTGGGCCGCCGGCGACCAGCTCGTGTTCGTCGACGAGCGCGTCGGCCACGACAGCTCCACCGGTATCCGGTGGACCGAGCTCGGCGTTGGGCATCTCGAGTCCCGCGTGCCAGACGCTGCCACCTCGGGCGACATCACCGCGCGGAGCGTCCAGTACTGCCTCCGCCGGCTCACCTACTACCACTTCCACGACACCGCCCCCGAGGCCCCGCTCCGCACC
>JBEBJC010000609.1:0-5327 GCA_040080105.1 Myxococcota bacterium | reverse complement strand
CCCGAAACGGCGGCCACCACCACTGGGCGCTGACCGCCGTTTCGGGTTTACGGGCCTCGGGGGTCGAACACCAGACACCCCCGGGCGCGGGATCGACATCGATCGTTCGGCGGCCTCCGCCGGCGAGACCAAAACAGGAGGAGACCATGAAGCACGTTCCGTTCTGGATGCTGCTGGCGCTGGCCGCGTGTAACGGCGAGAAGACCGACACCGACACCGGCACCGAGACCGACACCGACACCGACACCGACACCGACGCCGACGCCGACTCGGACACCGACGCCGACTCGGACACCGACGCCGACTCGGACACCGACGCCGACACCGACACCGCGACCACCCCGACCGACACCGGCAACCCGCCGCCGCCGTTCCCGTGCTTCGCCCTGTACGAGTCGGAGCTGTCCGCCGTCGGCCAGGTGTTCCCGACCGTCGGGTTCGACGCATACGACGAGGTCGCCACCGACCTGCTGATCCACAGCGAGCGCGACGTCGATGCCGACGGGTCGATCGACACGCTCGACACCTACACCTACGACGCGTACGGGCGGGTGGTGCACCACGAGCTCAGCCAGCTCGGCGCGGTCAGCTACTTCGAGGACACCACCTACGACTCGTACGGCAACGTGCTCACGTTCAGCCAGGACCTGTACGGCGACGGCACGGTCGACTACGTCGTGGCGAACAGCTACGACCCGTACCAGAAGCTGATCGGGCAGACGGTCGACGAGAACGGCGACGGCACGAACGAGTACTCGATCGTGTACGTGTACGACGCCTACGACAAGGTGGTGTCGGCGTCGGAGGACTCCGACGGTGACGGCGCCCCGAACGTCGACTACGCGTACACCCGCGACGCGGAGGGCCGGATCTCGACCGTGATCGGCACCGACGTCACCACCGCCGCCACCGTGTACGTCGAGACCTACACGTTCGTGGACCCGGTGCTCGACGACGCGTACACCGTGACCTACGACTACGACGGCGACGGCACGGTCGACGCGACCTACGCGTACGTGCTCGACACGAACAACCTCCTGCTGAGCTACAGCCAGGACGAGGACGGCGACGGCACGTTCGAGCTGATCCAGACGATCGTGTGGGACACGGTGAACAGCCTGCCCACCTCGGCCCACATCGACGCGTTCGACTACGGCTCGCCCCCCACCGACGTCACCGTCGACATCGTGTGGACGTACGACGCGGCGCTCCGCCTGGTCGCGGTCGACAACGAAGGCATGCAGGGCCCGATCGCGTACACGGTGACCGAGGACTGGACGTTCGGCGGCACCTGCCCCTGACCAGCTTCTGAGCCGAGCCCGTAGGCCGCCCGCGCGGCCTACGCGGCGAGGACGCTCTCCGCGCGATGGGAGCCGTTTCTCGGGAGGGGAGTGCGGAGAGAGGGGGATTCGAACCCCCGGTTGGTTTCCCAACACACGATTTCCAGTCGTGCACCTTCGACCACTCGGTCACCTCTCCAAACCAACCGATCGCGCAGCGACGCGGACTCCCGGGGGGTGCGGAGAAGGGGGGATTCGAACCCCCGGTACGGTTACCCGCACAGTGGATTTCGAATCCACCGCCTTCAACCACTCGGCCACCTCTCCTCGGACCCTCACCTGCGCTTGGCGCGCAGGCTCCGGAAGAACCGCTGCAGTCGCTCGCTCGCCTGTTCGGCGAGCACCCCGGGAACCACGGTGTAGCTGTGGTTCAGACCAGGGAACCGGGACAAGTCGGCGAGCGTGCCGAGGAACCCGCCCTTCGGATCGGTGCACCCGAAGATGCACGAATCGACCCGGGCCAGCACCAGCGCACCCGCGCACATCGGACACGGCTCCAGGGTCACGTACAGCCGACAACCGTCGAGCCGCCACGTTCCGAGCCGGGTCGAGGCCTCGCGGATCGCGAGTACCTCTGCGTGCGCGGTGGGGTCGCGATCGATCTCCCGCCGGTTGTGCCCGCGGCCGACGATCTCGTCTCCCCTCACCACCACCGCCCCGACCGGGACTTCGCCCATCGACCCGGCCACATCGGCCAAGGCCAACGCCTCGCGCATGAACGGCTCGTGAGCCGTCAGCGAAGCTTGGAAATCGGGTGGTGTTTCTTGTCCCATGCGATCGGTCAAAGAGCGAGTCCCCGCGTGGACGGGAACGACGCGAACCCCCTATCCTGCGCGGCACCTCTGTCAACGGTCCCGAGAAACCGATCGGCGCCGCCGGCGCCGGACCGGACCGGGTACGATGCCCCATGCTCTGCTGCTGGTCCGCCCTCGCGCACGCCTCGCCCGTCTCCCTCACCGCCGCAGACGGCGCCACGTTGTCGGCCGAGCGGTACGGCGCGGGCAAGCGCGGCGTGGTGCTGGTCCACGACGAGGCGCGCAGCCGGGCGGACTACGCCACCCTCGCGCCCCGGCTCGCCTCCGCCGGGTACCTGGTGATCGCGGTCGACCTGCGCGGCCACGGCGCCTCCTCCCCTGGCCCGCTCACCGAGGCGGACTGGCCGAAGCTCGTCGCCGACGTGGGGGCGGCGATCGGTTGGCTCGGCCACCAGGGCGCCACCGAGGTGCACCTGGTGGGCACCGGGCTCGGGGCGAACCTCGCGGTGAACGCCGCCGCCGACACGCCGGCGGTGACCGATCTCGTGTTGTTGTCGCCCACGCCCGCGCGGCACGGGGTGCGGATCGCGGGCGCGGCGGAGGCGCTCGGGACCCGCCCGGTGCTGGTGGTGGCGTCGACCGACGACGTGTTGTCGCTGAAGGCCGCGACCTGGCTCACCGGCGCGGTGGGCGGCCCGACCGAGCTCGCGACCTACACCGGCGCCGGGTCGGGCGCGCGGATGCTCGCCGCGGCCCCCGACCTCGAGGGTCGGATCCTCGGGTGGCTCGCGGCGCCCGGCCAGAAGGCCGAGCGGGCGGCGCTCCCGTCGAAGGCGGGCGAGCTGCAGGGAGCCGAGATCGCCCCGATCGAGCGGAGCGGCGAGCGAATCGAGGACCGGACTCGGTAGGGACTCGGTGGGGCACACGGGATACGCCCCGGACGTGTCGTCGCCCCAGGTCCCGCCCCCGATCGTCGCGCTCGCGTCGGCCGTCGCCGCAGCCGGCGGGCGGATCTACCTGGTGGGCGGGGGCGTGCGCGACCACCTCACCGGCGGCGAGGTCAAGGACTGGGACCTCGAGGTGTTCGGGCTGGCGGCCGAGGCCCTGTCGAGGCTCCTGCGGGACCGCGGGTCGATCAACGAGGTGGGGCGCTCGTTCGGGGTGTACAAGTGGACCCCTCGGGGCGGCGCCGCGCACGAGATCGACGTGTCGATCCCGCGGCGCGACTCGAAGGTCGGACCGGGCCACAAGGGGATCGCGGTCGAGGGAGACCCCACGATGTCGCTGGTCGAGGCGGCGCGGCGGCGCGACCTCACGATCAACGCGATGATGTGGGATCTGGTGCACGACCGGCTGGAGGACCCGTGGGGCGGCCGCGACGACCTGCAGGCGCGCCGGCTGCGCGCGGTCGACCCGGCCACGTTCCTCGAGGACCCGCTGCGCGCGCTGCGGGTGGTCCAGTTCGCCGCCAGGCTCGGGTTCGACGCCGACCCGTCCCTGGTGGAGATCTGCCGCGCCGCCGCGCTCGACGAGCTGCCGGCCGAGCGGATCTGCGGCGAGTGGGGCAAGCTGCTGCTGCGGGGGCGCGAGATCTCGCGCGGGCTGCGGTTCGCGCGCGAGGCCCGGATCACGCAGCGGGTGTTCCCCACGGTCGCCGACCTCGACACCGACGCGGTGGTCGACCGGGCGACCGCGCTGCGCGACGGCTCGAGCGGAGACGGGTGGCGGTGGGCGCTGATGCTGGCCGCGTGGCTGTACCCCGCCGCTCCGCCGGCGATCACCGCCGCGCTCGACGTGCTCGGGATGCACACGGTCGGCGGGTACCGGGTGCGCGAGCGGGTGATGCAGGGGGTGGCGCTCCGCTCGGCCCCGATCGCCACCGACGCCGACCTGCGCAACCTGTCGGCCCAGACCGAGGTGCGGCTGGCGCTCGCGCTGCGCGAGGCGGTAGGCGAGCCGGTGGCCGAGGCGCGCGACCGGGCCAGCTCGCTCGGCGTACTCGACGCGAAGCCCGCGCCGCTGCTGCTCGGGCGCCACCTGGCCGCGCTCGGCTGCCCGCCCGGGCGGAAGATGGGCGAGGTGGTGGCGGCGGTGTACCAGCAGCAGCTCGACGGGGTCGTGTCGACCCTCGACCAGGCCACCGCGGCGGCGGCGGCCCTGCTCGCCCGCGGAGACTGACGATGTCGTACCTCGTCCGCTCCGCGGTGACCGCGCTCCTCCCTGGCTCCGAACTCGGGCTGTCCGAGTTCCTCACCCGGTTCCGCCGCGAGAGCACCGGGTTGATGTGGGTCGGGGTGGTGTCGTCGGCGCTGTTGTTCACCGTCTGCCCGCTGGTCACGGTGTACGTGCCGCTCCCGGCGCCGTGGCTGCCGGCGCGCCTGCTCGACCGGCACGCCGCCGCGATGGCCGACCACCCGGTGTACCTCGTCCGCCAGGCCACGTTCCTGCTGAAGATGGTCGCCGGGCTGCACTGGGGCGCGCGCGACGAGGTGCGCGCCCGGCACGGGCTCGCGCCGTATCCGGCCGACCCGGGCACCTGGAGGTCGTCGTGAGCCACCTCGCGTTCCGCGAGCGCGGGAACGATCTGGCGCTCGAGGTCGACTGGGTGGTGGTCGGCAGCGGGGCGGGCGGGGCCACCGCGGCGGTCACCCTCGCGCGCGGCGGCGACCGGGTCGCGCTGGTCGAGGCCGGGGCGTGGCGCGACCCCGAGGACTACCCCCACAGCGCGTACGGCGGGCTGCGCGACCTGATGCCGGACTTCGGCGCGGCGGTCACCACCGGCCCAGCCCAGTGGCCGATCGTGCAGGGGCGCGGCGTGGGCGGCACCACGCTGGTGAACTCGGCGATCTGCGTGCGCACGCCGGCCGACCTGTTCACCGAGTGGTCGCGCGAGCACGGGTTCGGCGGCGACGGGTTGGCGGAGCGGGTGTGGGCGGTGCAGGAGCGACACGAGGCCGAGCTCGGGGCGGAGCTCCCGTCCGAAGCGGCGCTCGGCCGCAACAGCGCGCTCGCGCTGCGGGGGGCGCGCGCCCTCGGGTACGACTCGCACCTCACCACCCGGTTCGTGAAGGGGTGCACCGGCACCTCCCAGTGCCTGCAGGGATGTGGCACCCGCCGGAAGCAGGGCCTGAACCTCAACTTCGTGCCCGAGGTGCTCGAGCGGGGCGGGGTGGTGGTGTCGTGCGCCCCGGTCGAGCGGGTGCAGCTCGCGGGCGGCCGCGCGGTCGGGGTG
>JBEBJC010000608.1:0-5330 GCA_040080105.1 Myxococcota bacterium | reverse complement strand
GTGCTGGCGGACGGGTCGGTGGTCGCGCTGTGGCTCGGCCGACCCGGCGGGACGGGCGCCCACGAGCTCACGGTCGTGGGGACCGACGGCGGGTGGCGCACGCTGGTGCAGGACGAGGACGTGGCCGACATCGGGATCGGCTGCACCACCCGGTAGAGCGCCTACGGGTAGGGCGCCTACACCCCGGCGAGCGCGCGGCACAACAGCCCGGTCTCCGCCGCCGGGGCGCCGCCGCCGAGCAGGGCCTGGGCGGTCACGATCGCCAGCAGCACCGAGCCGTTCGCCCGCGCGAGCCCGTCGGCGGTGAACCCGAGGCGCCCGAGGTCACACTTCTCGAACAGGAACCGGCCGCGATCCGACGAGCGGAGCGAGATCGCCTCCGCCAACACCCCCGGCCCGGCCGGGCAGGCCGCGACCCACAGCTCGGGATGGTCCGCGAGCAGCGACATCTCCGACATCGCCCGCATCTCGGGCGGCAGCGCGCCCACGTCCATCAGCCCCTTCTCGAGCGGCTCCGGCAGGTTGCACGCCTCGGACAGGCCCTGCCCCACCAGCGCCGGGCGGGTCTGCGCGTCGACCTTCGCCGCGGCCCACACCACCTCGTCGAACGCGGACCCGTCACACGGGCCTGCGGCCACCGCACATCCGATCGCCGACCACAGCAACATCTCGCCTCCCGACCGCCCCTATCGGTCGGAGGCGCGGCGGGGACCTTAAGTGTCCTTAAGCGCAGCGTTGCGTCGCGCGCCGCGGTGGCCGGACAGCTCCCCGTGCCGCATCTCTGCGCTCTCGGCGCTCTCGGCGCGAAACTCCCGTGCCGCTCTGGATCTCCGCCGCCGATCGACCAGAGCGTGTATCCCCGGTCTGGACGAACAGATCGCGCAGGGCGCGGGGAGAGCGCAGAGAGGCCCGCGCCGGGGCGACCCCCAGCGTGAGCACGCCCGAGAGCCCGCACCCGGGCCACCGCGTCCGACATGTGATCGCCAGCTCGGCCGCGGTGTATCGAGCGATGCCCCGAACGTCAGGGGCGGCCGGACGTCTCTCGATCGCCCACCACCGCGTCCACCAGGCGTCGGATCAGCCACGCCTCTCGATCGGGAGCGTCTACCCACGCCTGTAGGTCGTCGGCGTCCAGCAGTAGGTACAGCACGTCGTCCCGGCGCTCGGTCAGCACCGCGGCGCGCACGGTGTCGGCGAACCCACCGAGCGCGACGCACACGCCGAGCCGCGCTCGGCCGTAGCGGTTGGTGACCTTGTCGCGCAGGCGCGAGAACACGTCCGCGCCGACCCGGGTCGACCAGTTCTTGCACTCGACCACGAACACGTCGCCCTGGCGGCGCAGGACCTCGTGCACCGACTGGTTCATCACCAGGACGTCGATCTCCTCTGTGCCGTTGGCCACGTTCGTCCGGGCGTGCTGCAGTCCGTCGACCGACTGGAACAACCCGCGCACGGTGCGCTCCAACGCCGCGCCCTTCTGCTGCGGGTGAGGGCTCGACCGCGCGAGCGACCAGTCGGCTCGGAGCTCGGCCTCACGCTCGGGAGAGCCGAGCGCCCTGGCCGCGTCCTCTGCCAGGAGCTGGACCTTGATCCGGACCAGCGGCTCGAGGATCGGCCCCTTCTCGAGGTAGTCCGAGGCACCCGATCGGAACGCCCGCTCCACCGCTTCGCGGGTGGCGTACGCGGTGACGAGGATCAGGCGGGTGTACGGCTCTCCCCGCGCCAGCCGGTCGATCGCGGACAGCCCGAGATCGCGGCCGCCGCCCCCCTCCAGCTTCTGGTCGACCAGGACCACGTGAGGCTTCCAGCGGGCCGCCTCACCCAGCGCGGCCTCGACGGTGTTCGCCCCGCGGACTTCGTATCCGTCGGGCTCGAGCCAGCCTCGGTAGGTCTCGACCCAGTCCTGTTCGTCATCCACCACCAGGACCCGCTTGCTCATGGCTCGCCTCCCGCCCGGCGCAGCGTGACCTCGAACGTCGCGCCGCCGCCCTCACTCGCCCGGTAGCGTACTGCGCCGCCCATCTCGGTGAGCACCGACTGCACGTGGGCGAGGCCGAGGCCGGTGCTGCCCCGGAGCGAGAACCCGGGCTGGAACAGGGAGGTGACCGCTTCCTCGGGGATGCCGGGGCCGTCGTCGGCCAGCTCGACATGGACGACGGCGGCAGAGGCCCGGACCGACACCCGGAGGAGCGCGCCAGTGGCCGGGGCCGCCTGCGCGGCGTTTCGGATCAGGTTGACCAGGGCCGACACCAGCCGATCTCGGCGTCCGATCGCCTCGGCGTCGATCAGGTGCCGCTCGACCTTCAGGCGACCGTTGCGCTCGTGTGCGGTCGCTGCGAGGGCTTCTTCGATGGCCTCGGCGACCGGCACGACCTGCGGCGCCCCGAGCTGCTGGGCCAGCCGCGAGGCCTCGCTCGCCAGGCGGTCGAGGCGGTCGAAGCCCCGCTGGATCCGGTCGACCAGGTCCGGCCGGGCCGGGGCGGAGCGCACGATCTGGTCGACCGCGGCGCGGACCGGACCGAGCGCGTTGCGGACCTCGTGCGCGAACAGAGCGGTGGACTCCAACGCCGACGCGCTGGAGGCGGACGAGCGCAGGTTCATCAGCGCGTCGAGGTCGTCGCTCAGCGCGGCCTGGGCGAGGAGGTGCATCGGAGTCGGCGGATCGGCGAGCACGCTCCGGAGCAGGGACTCGCCGGTCGGCGTCAGCTTCCACGTTCGAGGTTCACCCGTGGCAACCCCGAGGTGGACCATTCGCACCAGAACCTGCTCTGGGGCCAACGACCCGTTCCAGTCGAGTTCGAGCATCGCCCGAGCGATCTCGGCGTTCAGCCGCCACTCGTCGAAGTACTCCACCGAGCGGAGCACCTCGAGGTGGAGGAGCCATTCCACGGCATCCCGGCCGACCAGCCCCAGGAACAGGCGTCCAGCCTGGGTTCGATTCCCTTCCCGGATGAGTCCGACCTCCTCGGCGTACTCAGAGATTTCCTGGACGGATGGGAAGAATGGCGAAAACTGGATGGACAGCTCGATGGCGATGGCACGGTCGAGGGGTTTCAACCCATCGGGAATGGGCACGTCGAGGCTCATGTCGATGCCCGCACGGATCAGACCAGGCCGGCGGTCCGGCGCGACCGACATGGCCTCCAGCGTCTTCATCACCCTCGCTGTGGCGCGCACCAACTCGAAGTTGCTCGACCATCGCTGAAATGCCGCGTCGAAGGCGTCTTGGGGCACCGAGTCGCGCAGGCGGTCGAACACGTGCTGACGAACGACCGCCACCAGCTCCGGGTCCGGCGGGTCCGGCCGCCGCGGGTCCCGCACGTACCTGCGGAGGGCGTCGAGGAAGGACATGGGGACCTCGTACCACGCGACCCTCCTGCCGGGGCTCGACGGAGGGATCGGAGCCCGGTACAACTGCACCATGCCCGACGACAACCGACAGCTCCCGTCCGCCGCCGCCTCGGCGATCCCCACGCTGCAGTCCCAGGTCACCGCGAAGTGGGAGCTCGCCGCGTCCCAGACCGAGAGCGCGCTCCAGCAGACCCTCGCGCTCGCGTTCCTCGGGTCGGCCTCCTCCGGCAAGGACGCCGCGATCCGCGCGCTGTTCGGGATCGACTTCGGCCAGATCGACCCGATCCCGGGCTCCACCTCGGAGGTCCGGGTCGCCCCGGTCGACGCCGACCGGCGGTTCCTGGTGGTCAACGCGCCCGGGTTCGGCGACCTCCGCGCGTCGGTGCAGGCCCAGGCCGAGCGGGTGCTCGACTCGCTCGACCTCGCGATCTACGTGGTGAACTGCGACGGCGGCGCGACGATCGACGAGAAGCGCGACCTCGACAAGGTCCGCGCGCTCGGCCGCCCGACGCTGGTGTGCCTGAACAAGATCGACCTGATCCGCCCGAACCAGCGCGAGACGTTCGTGCGGTCCACCCTGGTGCAGCTCGGGATCACCGAGGAGATGGTCGCGGTCACCGCGTTCGACCCGCTCCCCCAGCTGGTGGACCACCCGATCGGGGTCGACGCGGTGGTGAACTGGATCTGGTCCCACCTGCAAGACGGCGGCAAGAGCCTGCTGTTCGCGAAGAACGTGCGCAACAAGGTGGCGGCGTGTGAGCCGATCATCGCGGCCGCGGCCCGCCACGCGGCGATGGCCGGCGCGATCCCGATCCCCGGCGCGGACGCCACCGCGGTCACCGCGGTCCAGGTGAAGCTCGTCACCGACCTCGCGGCGGTGTTCGGCCGCCGGATGGACAAGGAGCTCGTGCTGTTCGTGCTCGGCGAGGCGCTGGCCGGCACGTCCAAGGGGTTCGTCCGCTGGGGGGTGGAGGCGGCGAAGGCGGCCGGGTGGCTCCCCGGCGGCCAGGTGCTCACGGTGGCCGTGTCGGGCATCGGCGCGGTGATCGCGTCCGCCACGACCTACGGCGTGGGCAAGGCGACGGTCGTGTACCTCCAGCGCGACGGGAAGGTCAGCGGCAACGAGCTGCGCGACGTGTTCGACGCCGAGGCGTACGAGTACCGCAAGCGCGAGCAGGGGAGCTAGTGGCGGCGAACGCCGACAACGACCTGATCGATCTGCTGCGCAAGTGCCACCGCGACGAGCTCGAGCCGCTGGCGCGGATCGTCGGGGTGAAGCCGGCCGGGATGGCGCTCGCCACGCTCGCCCGCGCGATCGACACCCACACCCGCCGGGCCGGCACGAGCGAGCTGTGGACGATGTCGCGGATGGGGGAGCCGCCGGAGTACCCCGACGTTCTGCGCCAGATCGGGCTGCGGCTCGGCCTCGACCTGCCTCGGTACGCCCCTACCGCCGAGCTCGCGATCGTGCGGCACCAGCTCGGCCAGGCGTGGGGCGGCCTCGATCCGGCCGAGCGCGAGCGGCGGTGGCAGCAGATCGCGCCCCCGTCCGAGACCGCGCCCGAGGTCGACCCGGACCTGCTGATCGCCACGCTCGAGAAGCGCGCGCCGCAGACGCTCGGGTACAACCTCGCGCGCCTGGTCACCAACCCGCCGACCCCGCTGCCCGGGTGCCTGCTGTTGCTGTGGCTCGCCCGCCCGCGCGACGACCGCGCGCTGCCGGCGGTGGTCGAGATCTGCCGCCTGCGCACCACGATGCGGCACCGGGTCACCGTGGGGATCGTGGGCTCGCCCTCGTCCGGCAAGGATGCGGCGATGGGCGCGATCTTCGGGATGCCCACCGGCAACGTGAACCCGGTCGCCGGCTCGACCACCCAGGTCGAGATCCGCCGGCTGCCCCAGTCCACCGCGCTGTTCGTGGTCAACACCCCCGGGATGGGCGACGTGATCGAGTCGGTGACCGAGGAGGCCCGCCAGGT
>JBEBJC010000607.1:0-5338 GCA_040080105.1 Myxococcota bacterium | reverse complement strand
CGTCGTAGTGCCACAAGAAGCCCCACCGCCCGGCCCAGCCGCCCACCGCCCACACGTCGTCGGGGGCGGAGCCCCACAGGCCGTACACCGTGTCCTTCGCGATGCCGGGCGTGTCGTGGCGGGTCAGCGTCGCGCCGTCGTACGACAGCACCGTGCCGCCCGCGCCGGCGAAGAACGTGGTCCCGTCCGCGAACGCCTGGACCCACCACAGGTCGTACAGCCAGGGGTTGGCGAGCTCGGTCCAGCTGGCGCCGTCGTAGTGCAGCGCCGAGCCGCCCTTGCCGGCGTCCGCCCCCACCACCCACACGTCGGTCGGCGAGGTCCCGGACACCGCCATGAACGCGGCGCCGGGGTGTGCCCCCGCCACACCGACCACTGGCAGCTCGGTTGTCGGTACGGTCGTGTCTCCGGTCTCCCCCGTCGGGTCGTCCTTGTGTTTACACCCGACGAAGCCAACCACAATTGTCGCTAGGACCACTCGGAATCGCATGCACGCTCCAGGGTCACGCGGTACGTTCCCGTCAGGGGCGCGTCCGCGGACGTTCACCGGGTACGTGCCCAAACGGGGGAGGAAGGATCCGTGACGACGATGCGTCAATCTGCCGCACTGGTGGTTCTGCTGGCTTCTCTCGGTCTCGTCGGCGGGTGCGACAACAAGCCGCAGGCGGAGTCCGGAGACACCGGCTGTGCGACCCTGGCGGCCACGGTCGAGGTGGGGACGGGCAACGACGCGTTCGTGTCGTTGGCCGAAGGGGCGGACCTGCCATTTTACCATGGACCGCAGGGTGGGTACCATGTGTACGGTAGCCTCACCTCTGCCGGTTTCGATCCTGGGGATCCGCTGTACCCATTTGATCCCGCCAACCCGAGGATCACCTTCTTGCTCGGGTCGGGTGACGTGGTGTTGGCCTCGTTCGAGGACCAGCCGCGGGCGCTGGTGCCAGCGGGGGACGGCGCCGAGTTGTTCGGTCAGGTGGTGGTGATCGGCGTGGACGACCCCCCATCCCTCGACGGCACCGAGGCGACGCTCGCGGTCACCGTGGTCGATCGGTGTGGGCGGGAGGCGACCGACACGCGCGGGGTGGTGTTGCGGCTACAGCCCGACGCGTGAGCGGGTCAGGGCTTGCGCACCGGCAGCTCCAGCGCCGAGGTCGTGCCGTCCTCGAACGTCAGGGTGAGCGGCAGCTTCCCGCCGTCCGCGAGCGGCGCGGTCACGCCGATCAACATCAGGTGCATCCCTCCGGGCGCGAGCGTCGCGGAAGCGCCAGGGGCGAGGTCGATCCGCGGGATCGGGCGCATCGTCATCGCGCCGTCGGCGCCGGTCTCCATCACGTGGATCTCGACCGTCTTCACCAGCGGTGACGCCGCGCCCACCACGGCGTGCGCCACGGTGTCGGTGTTGTTCAGCACCAGGAACCCCGCCGACGACGGGGTGACGGTGGCGCGGGCGTACGGGTCCACCACGCGCACGGTGGTGTTCGCGGGGTTCGCCAGGGCGAGGGACGACAGCAGGGACCACATCGGGCGCTCCGATCAGGGGAGGTGGCGGCGGATCGCGGCGGCGATCGCGTCGGGAGGGGTTCCGTGGCGCAGCTGCTCCACCAGCTGCCCGTCGGGCGCGATCACCGAGACGGTGGAGCTGTGGTCGATCACGTAGCCGAGCGCCGAGTCGACCTCGGTCTTGCGCCACGCCACGCCGTACCGGTCGGTGATCGGGCGCAGCTCGGCGACCGGCGCGGTCCCGCCGCGCAGCGCCGGGTGAACGAGCGCGGTCAGGTCGTGCAGCAGCGCCAGCGAGTCGCGCTCGGGGTCGAGCGACACGAACAACCCGCGGACGTGCTCGACCTCGCCGGGCTCGAGGGACTCGAGCGCCCGCCCGATCGACGCGAGTGAGGTGGGGCACACGTCGGCGCACGAGCCGAACCCGAAGTACACGAGCCCCACGCTCCCGCGCCAGTCGTGCAGCGCGAGCGGGCCCTCGGCGGTGTTCACCGTGAAGTCGCCGCCGGCCGGAAGCCACTCGGGCTCGGCGCGGTCCCACGGCACACCCACGACCGCCACCGCCGCGAGCAGCGGGGTGCCGACCATCAGCCAACGGAGGGGTTCGATCCAGCGCACGTCCACCGATAGCCCTCCGACGCGCGCGTGCAGGCGCGGCACGATGTCGCACGCTATCGTGGTCTCGATGGTGTGGTCCTGGCTCTCCGGTTGTACGCCCCCTCCGCTGGAGGTGGCGTGTGCGCCTTCCCCCGACAACCCGCTGCGGGGCCGGTGCACGGTGAGCGGCGCGGTCGGTCCGATCGCGCTTCACCTGACCGACGGCGCGGAGGAGGTCACGTTCCGGGTGGACGCGGGGCCCGACGTGCCGGTGTGGGGGCTCCCGGCCGACTCGACCTGGGACGTGTCCGCCACGGTGGGTGGCGCGACCCTGTCCACCGAGTGGGCGGTGGGGTCGCTGCCGCCGGCGTTGGCGTCGCTGTCGATCGACGGCGACGTGCCCGGGTCGTCGATCGCGGAGCTGCTCGTCCCTGCGTCGTGTGGGGAGAACGGGTACCTGGCCGCGTTCGACGCGCGAGGCCGGATCCGGTGGTACCAAGGCCTCGCGTGGGCCGGCGCGCCGCGCGAGGTCGGGATCGGCGGGTTCCGGTTCGGCGAGGGGCAGGTGCTCGCGGTGGTCGGCCGGGAGCAGCTCGTGCGCACCGACTGGCTGGCCGACCCGGTGCACCGGATCGTCCCGGACCGGCCGGTCCACCACGACGTGGTGCGGCGCGGCGGGTGGAGCTACGTGCTCGAGGCCGAGGTGGCGCCGGGCTCGGACGGCGCGCCGTGGGTCCAAGACGTGGTCGCGGCGTACGACGACCACGGGGTGCGGGTGTTCGAGTGGGCCGAGCGCGACGTGCTCGACCCGGCCACCGCGCCCGATCCGGAGCCGTCGACGTTCTGGGACCCGGTGTTCCCCGGCGCGGCGGACGCGTGGCACACCAACGGGCTCGACGTGCTCGACGACGGCTCGCTGGTGTTGACGATGGAGCAGCTCGACGCGGTGGTCACCGTGGTCGACGGCGCGATCGGCCGGGTGTTGATCGGCACGCCCCCGGGTGACCCGCTGCGGTCGGACTACGCGCTGATCGAGGCGGACGGCGGCGACCCGACGTTCGCCCGGCCGCACCACCCGGCGCTGTACCCCGACGGCCGGCTCACCCTGTTCGACGACCACCACGCCCGCGGGCTCGAGCTGTCGCTCGACCACGAGCGCCACATCGCGTTCTTCTCGCGCGAGTGGGCGATGGAGGGGCCGTGCAACCTGCAGGGCTCGGTGTTCGACGCGCCCGACGGGCACGTGGTGACCGCGTGCCCGACCACCCGCTCGATCGCGGAGTTCGACGCGGACGGGGCGCTGCTCGGCACCCGTCGGCTCACCTGCCGCGAGGGCCAGCCACCCGCCACGCTCCGGGCACAGCCGGTGGACCTGTGGACCGGCGCGACGGGCGGGGTGGCGGTGAGCCGGGAGTGAGGTCTACTGGGGCGACATCAGGTTGCCCACCGGGAGCAGGCCCAGGGGCACGAGGTCCACAGTGATCGGGGGGAGCTCGGGCACCAGCGTGACCTCGGGGGTGGCGATCTCGTACGTGGGGGCCGACACCTCGACCGACACGCGGTCACCGTACGAACCGGTCACCTTGGTGCACCGCTCGGTGGCCTGGACCCCGTTCACCAGGACCGCGGCGCCCACCGGGGTCACGTCGACGCACACGTCGGCGGTCACGGTCTCCACCGGCGCCATCAGGTTGCCGACCGGCGTGTCGGGCGGGGTCGGGTGGTGGCACGCGAGCGCGAGGCCTCCGGAAGCGAGCAGCAGCGGACGACCGGACAACGCTCGCCGACGGGCCATTTCGTGGACTCCCCCGAAACAGTGTACTCCAGTGCGGAGCCTCAGGGGGTGAGACTCCGGAGCTCCGGGTCGGGCGACGGCCACCACCGCGCGACCGCCGCCGGGTCACCCGCCTCCGCCGCGAGCTTCGCCCGCCCGATCCCGAGCGGGTCACACGGCCCGGCGCACCCCTCCAGCGGCGGCAAGGTGTGCGGCCCGGTGAAACCGAGATCCCACGGCACCCCCTGCTCGAGGCGCTCGAGCAGCGCGACCACCGCGGGCGGCGCGGCCGGGTCGGTCGCGAGCCCCGAGGCGGCGGCGCGCACCGCGATCGGGTCGCCGGCGACCGCGACCGCTCGGGCGAGGGCGCGCAGCCGCAGGGCGACCGTGTGGTCGTGTGGGTCGAGCCGGGTGGACGACGCGCCCTCGTCGATCCACCCCATCGCCACCTCGGACGGACCCAGCCCGAGCCACCGCTCCACCACCAGCCGCTCGAACCCGACGATCGCGAGGTCGAGGTCGAACTTGTACCGCCGGGCGACCGACGCGGCCTTGTCGAACTGGACGCGGGCGAGGCCGAGCTGCCCCCGCCCGGCGAACGCCTGCGCCGCGCCAGACAACCCGCGGAGCTGCGCGTCGGCCGGCAGGCGGGTGATCCGCTCGAGCAGCTCGTCGACCGGCTCGCCTCGCGCCAGGCGCACCCGCAGCAGCTCGCGCGCCACGTCGCCCGGCGCCCCTCGCTGGTCGAGCAGCGCGGTGAGCTCCACCTCGGCGGCGGCGAGGTCGCCCTCCCCCGCGAGCAACCGCGCCCGCGCGAGTCGCAGGTGCAGGTCGTCGGGCGCGGCGGCGGTGCACGCGTCGAGCGCGGCCCGCGCGGTGGGCCAATCCCCCCGATCGAGCGCGACCGTGACCCGGGTCCGGTCCACTGCTCTCCGGCCCGGGACCTGGGCGGCGAACCGGGCGAGGGCCCGATCACGGTCGGCCCGGGAGGCGAAGGGCAAGGTGGTCGCCCACCACCCGAGCACCCAGTCGTCGGGGTTGGCCGCCAGCCACTCGTCGAGCGACGCGGCCCTCACCCTGGCCGACAGCAGCAGCTCGGCCCGCTCGTGACCGATCGCGGCGACCGCGGCCTTGGCGAGCTCCTCCTCTGCGTACACCCAGCGGCCGATCGCGCGGGAGGCGGACGCGGACACGAGCTCGGCCTGGGCGTCGTCGAGTGGCGCCAACACCCAGCTCACCTTCTCGGACGCCTCCTCGGGCCGCCCGTCCAGGAACAGCTGCTCGGCGTCGCGCAGCATCCGGACCTGGTGGTCCTCGACCTCCGCGATCGTGGGAACGTGCGGCGGCGGCTCGACCGGCGGGGTCGACGGCGGGCGAGGGGCGGTGAGCACCGCGAGGATCGCGATCGCAGCGAGCAGCGCCCCGCCGGCGACCCACGGCCACCGCGAGCGGCGGGGCGGGGGAGGC